>NZ_CAJPGH010000010.1:0-242437 GCF_905339605.1 Burkholderia sp. BCC1972
GTTCAATTCCTGCATCGAAATCAGTTCGTCGTTCTGACGCCGGCATGCGCCGGCTGCAACGGGCGATGGCGCACGTCGCGCCATCCGGCGCGATCGCGGCCGCACGCCGCCATAGGGCGGACGCGGCGCCCGCGCACACCGGCGGCACGCCGGCACGGGCGCCTTGCGGCGAACCGGACGGCTGCCGGACACCGCGTGGCACACGCGGAGCCCGACGCCAGCCGGCGCCGATCAAGCGTGTCGCGCTCGTACGCGACACGCCGTCATGCAGTTACGCAGCCGATTCGCGTGCGGCAGCGTCCTTGCGGGCGGCGGCAGCCGTCTGCTTGGCGCCGCGCGTGGCCGTTTCGCTGACCGCATCGAAACCGCTCTGCGCGGCTTCGATCGCCTGACCCGTCGCTGCACGCACCGAATCAGCCGCGGCCGTCGCCGCGGACAGCGCCGAATTCAGCGCGGCCACCACCGGTGCCGAGCCGGCCGGTGCATGCTTCGACAGCTCGCCGAGCGCGTCCTTCAGGCGCTTGTCATTCTGTTCGTACTGCGCCTGCGCGACCTTCGCCCATTCGGATTGCGTCGACACCGCGATGTCGAACAGATGGCGGCCATACGACACGACCTTGCCGGCCGCTTCCTGCGGTGCGGCGATCTGCTGCGCGAAGCCGGCGGCCGGATTGTTGCTGTTGAACGCGTTCTTCAGCTTGTCCTCGTACTCTTCGAGCGCCGTCCGGGCCGCCTGCAGGTTGAGTTCGACGACAGCCTCGAGACCGTGGATCGCCGGACGGGCAATCGCGAACCACGCAGCGATACCGGACTGATAATCGGCGGTGAGTTTTTCGGGGGCAAATACGGACATCGGGCACGCTCCTGTTAGCAATGCGAGAGACGACGTAAAGAAAAATGGAAGCTCGATCGACAACGGCTTCCTTATTGGCAACCCGTCACTCATTTGAGTGCGGGAAGTTGAAGGAGGCCCATTCTAGATCGATTAATTGTCAATTAAATGGCATTAATGCTAGGTATAAACCCTTATTACCGTTTCAGGCAGTCGCCGGAACCCGCGACTCGCCGACATCGCGGAGAGGATCCCTCAGACGTTCGATCCCGCAATGCCTTTTTACCTTTTTACAGGATAGCGCATCGTGACGTCGCGCAACATTTACCAATTCATTATTCCGTTTATTAGAAAACCGGCACGCATTGAAAATGGAGCAGTCACTTATGTAATCGTTTTTTCTGGATTTATTATGAAATCGTTTTCGGGATTATTAATGACGAAATCAATGATCGGACGAATTGCGGGTCGCGATGAAAATACGGCCGCATGAAGCGGCCGCGGTCGATGCGGGGAAAGCGTGGAATCAGCCGGCCAGTTCGCGATGCAATGCGCGGAATTCCTGCGCGAGCTTGTGCCCCGGCTCGAGATGGATCACCGGCGTCGACTGCTGATGCGACTCGCGGATCTTCACCGACGCCGACAGCCGCGACGCAAGCACCGGCAGCCCTTCGTCGACGAGTTCGTCGACCAGCCGTTGCGGCAGGCTTGCGCGCGGCTGGAACTGGTTGATGACGATCCCTTCCACCTCGAGCGCCGCGTTGTGGTCCTGCTGGATTTCCTTCACGTTCTCGAGCAGCGTGTACAGCGCACGGCGCGAGAAATCGTCGCAGTCGAACGGGATCAGGCAGCGCTCGACCGCGATCAGCGCCGAGCGCGTATAGAAATTCAGCGCGGGCGGCGTGTCGATGTACACGGCGTCGTAGGTGTCGAGCTCGTTCAGCGCGTCGCGCAGCTTGTAGATTTTGTAGCGCGACTCGAGCTTGCCGTGCAGCGTGTCGAGATCCGGATGCGCCGGCATCACGTCCAGCCCTTCGAACGGGGTCGGATGAATGAACGACGCGACGTCGACCGGACGAAAGTTGAAGGTCAGCGCGGTTTCGAAGAAGCCGGCGACGCCCGGTTGCGCGTCGGCCGCGGCATCGCCGAGCAGGTAGCGCGTGGAGTTCGCCTGCGCATCGAGGTCGATGACGAGCGTGCGCAGCCCTTCGCTGGCACTGATCGCCGCCAGGTTGCAGACGATCGTCGACTTGCCCACGCCGCCCTTCTGGTTGAATACGACCCGCCGCATGGTGTCTCCCTCGATCGAACGTCGAAAGGAACAGCTTAGCCGGTCAATAATGGCGGCCGCGTGACGCAGGTCGAATTGTGTGCGACTTGCGCGCGGCCTGTGTGCCGCGCGCATCAGGTGCGCGCCAGCGCCCCCGACACGTACCGGTTGCCGGGCACGCACCATCGCCACGGGAAATCCTGGCCGACGCGAATGCCGATGCGCGGCCCGGCTTCCGGATTGGCGGGCGGCGCCATGCCGTCGTCGACGATCGCGAACCCTTCGCGCGCATCGACCAGGTCGGCGCCGTCCTGCGCGCCGCCGATCCCCATCGCCTGGGTCAGCCGCGCCGGTCCGCGGCACAGGTCGCGATCGCGCGTCTGCGGCGGCCGGGCCGCGCGCATCCGGTCGAGGCCGTGCAGCGGCTCCAGCGCGCGGATCAGCACACCGGTGCCCGTGCCGTCCGGGCCGCACACGCAGTTGCAGCACCAGTGCATGCCGTACGTGAAATAGACGTACAGATGCCCCGGCGGCCCGAACATCGTCGCGTTGCGCGGCGTCCTGCCGCGATAGGTATGCGCCGCCGGATCGATCGCACCGGCATAGGCTTCCACTTCGACGATGCGGCCGGCGCGGCCGTCCGCTGCCGCGAGGATCTTGTTGAGCAGTTCCGGCGCGACGTCGGTGGCCGTGCGGTCGAAGAATGCACGCGGCAGCACGATGCCCGGCCAACGGGAAGCCGTCTCATTGCGCCGCATGCTGCGCCGTCTTCGTCGCGGCCAGGCAAAGCTGGCGGTACGCGTCGACCAGTTCGTCGAGGCTGAACGCGAGATTTCTCCCGCTCGGATTGGGGAGCACCCAGACACTCGCGCCCTGCATGCGGGCCGATTGCACCCCCCACGCGACTTCGCGCTGCCCCGACAGCGCCGAATACGCGGCCTTGCCGAGAAAGGCGACGAAGCGCGGCTGGTAACGCGCGATCTTCTGCTCGAACGCCGCGGCGGCGGCGACGAATTCCGCGCGCGAAAGCTGGTCGGCACTTGCCGTCGGCCGCTTCACGACCGCCGTCAGGCCGCAGCCGTACCCGAGGATCGCGCGATCGTCCTGCGGCGAGATTTCCGCCGGCGTGAAACCCGCGAGATGGATCACGCGCCAGAAGCGGTTGTTGCGCCCCGCGAAGTGATGCCCGGTCGCGGCCGCGGTCAGGCCGGGGTTGATCCCGCAGAACAGCACGTCGAGTTGTTCTGCAATGAGGTCGGGAAGTTCGTCAGCCACGTTTTACCCGGAGTGCGACGTACAGGAAAAGGGACAGGAACGACGTAAACGAAGCAGGGCCCGAAGACCCGGGCCAAGCAAGCGGCTTGACTCGGACATTCGGGCCCATCGTGATGCGGGATGCCGACTTGGCGATCAGAACGGGATATCGTCGTCCATCTCGTCGAAGCCGCCGCCGGCCGGTGCGCTCGGACGGCTTTGCGCGCCGCCGCCTGCACCGCCACGCGCCGCGCCGCCGGCACGACCGCCGCCGCCACCGCCGCGTTCCATCTGCTCGCCGCGACCGCCGCCACCACCACCGTAGCCGCCGCCGTAACCGCCTTCGTCACCGCCACCACCGCCGCCGCCGCCGCCCGCACCGCGGCCGCCGAGCATCTGCATCTGTTCTGCCACGATTTCGGTCGAGTAACGATCCTGGCCGTCCTGGCCCTGCCACTTGCGCGTGCGGATGCGGCCTTCGATATAGACCGACGAACCCTTCTTCAGGTATTCGCTGACGATTTCCGCCAGACGGCCGAAGAACGCGACGCGATGCCACTCGGTCATTTCCTTGAAATCGCCGCTCGTCTTGTCCTTGTAGCGATCGGTCGTCGCGAGACGGATGTTCGCAACCGCGTCGCCGCTCGGCAGGTAACGGACTTCAGGATCGGCGCCGAGATTGCCGACGAGGATGACCTTGTTGACGGATGCCATGTGTTTCTCCAGTAAATTCGATGCCGGGCCGCCCGCGCCTGTTGCCGGGACGGCCCGCCGGGCAAGCCGGCACGCGGCCGGTGCCTGCCCGAAATAAGGTTCAGGCCTTGCGCGGCGGCGCCTTCATATTGGCCGCGATTATAAGCCACGCGGCCACGAGCCCCGAACACGTGTAGAACACCGTGTTCGCGCCGCCGTGCTTCAGCAGCCAGCCGCCCACGATGCCGCCGAGCGCGAGCCCGATCGACTGCGTGGTGTTGTAGACGCCCGTGGCCGCGCCCTTGCGCGAACCCGGCGCGAGCTTCGACACGAGCGACGGCTGCGATGCTTCCAGGATGTTGAACCCGAGAAAGTAGACGAACAGAATCGCCGCCACAATCAGGATGGTATGCGGTGCGCTGCCGAGCAACAATTGACCAATCAGGATAGCCAGAATGCCGCCGAGCAGCACCGGCTTCATCTTGCCCCGTTTTTCCGCGACGATGATCGCCGGGACCATCATCACGAACGCGAGCCCCATCACCGGCAGGTAGACCTTCCAGTGCGCGGCGACCGGCAGCCCGCCGTCGACCAGCAGGCGCGGCACGACGAGGAACAGCGCCGTCTGCGTCGCATGCAGCACCAGCACGCCGAAGTTCAGGCGCAGCAGCTCGACGTTGTGCAGCACCTCGGCGAACGGCGCCGGCACGTGCACGGGCTTCGCCGCGTCGGGCACGATCCACAGCACCACGCCGATCGCGAGGATCGACAGCACGCCGACGATCGCGAACAGCCCGCTCATCCCGACCCAGTGGAACACGATCGGCGCGCCGACGATCGCGACCGCGAACGACACGCCGATCGACCCGCCGACCATCGCCATCGCCTTCGTGCGGTTCTGCTCGGAGGTCAGGTCGGCGATGAACGCGAGCACCGCGGACGATACGGCGCCCATCCCCTGGATCACGCGGCCGACGATGATCCAAGTGATGTCGTGCGCGGACGCGGCGACGAAGCTGCCGATCGCGAAGATCACGAGGCCCGTGGCGATCACCGGCTTGCGGCCGAACTTGTCGGATGCCCAGCCGTAGAAGATGTAGAACAGCGACTGCGTGACGCCGTAGGCCCCGAGCGCGATGCCGACGAGCAGCACGTTGTCGCCGCCCGGGATGGTTTTCGCATAGACCGAGAACACCGGCATGATCATGAACAGGCCGAGCATGCGCAGCGCGAAGATCGCCGCGAGCGACGTGGTCGCGCGCAGTTCGGGCGCGGTCATGCGGGAAGACGTGGCGGACGGATTGGACATCGGGAATGAATTTCGAATGATCGGAATGTCCGCCCGGCGGCGGGCGGCGGAAGATCAGGACCGGCGGCCCGGGAGGCCTGGCGGGCGACACGTCGGGGCACGATGCAGGCAGCCTGCGGGCCGCCCGGAACCGTGCGGCGCGACCGCTTTCCCCGGTGCGGGTGTCGCCTTGCTGCCACCTGCCGTAAAGGCGGGGGGCCGTAAACGACGGTCTCGAAAAGCCGTTATAGTAGCAGGTTTGGTTCCCTCCATTTTCGCCAGGTTCATGGAACAGATCCGTATCCGTGGGGCACGCACCCACAACCTGAAAAACGTCAATCTCGACCTGCCGCGCCACAAGCTGATCGTGATTACCGGGTTGTCCGGGTCGGGCAAGTCGTCGCTCGCGTTCGACACCCTTTATGCCGAGGGCCAGCGCCGCTACGTCGAAAGCCTGTCCGCGTATGCCCGCCAGTTCCTGCAGCTGATGGAGAAACCCGACGTCGACCTGATCGAGGGCCTGTCGCCCGCGATCTCGATCGAGCAGAAGGCGACGTCCCACAACCCGCGTTCGACCGTCGGCACGGTCACCGAAATCCACGACTACCTGCGACTTTTGTACGCACGTGTCGGCACGCCCTACTGCCCCGACCACGAGATCCCGCTCGAGGCGCAGAGCGTGTCGCAGATGGTCGACGCAGCGCTCGCGCTGCCCGAGGAAACCAAGCTGATGATCCTCGCGCCCGTCGTCGCCGACCGCAAGGGCGAGCACGCCGAGCTGTTCGAGGACATGCAGGCGCAGGGCTTCGTGCGCTTTCGCGTGCGCTCGGGCGGCGGCGCCGCGAACGAAGGCGTCGCGAAGATCTACGAGGTCGAATCGCTGCCGAAGCTGAAGAAGAACGACAAGCATACGATCGACGTCGTCGTCGACCGCCTGAAGGTGCGCCCGGACATGAAGCAGCGGCTCGCCGAATCGTTCGAGACGGCGCTGCGCCTCGCCGACGGCCGCGCGATCGCGCTCGAGATGGATACCGACAAGGAATACCTGTTCAGCTCGAAGTTCGCGTGCCCGATCTGCTCGTACTCGCTGCAGGAGCTCGAGCCGCGGCTGTTCTCGTTCAACAACCCGATGGGCGCGTGCCCGGAATGCGACGGCCTCGGCCAGATCACGTTCTTCGACCCGAAGCGGGTCGTCGCGCACCCGTCGCTGTCGCTCGCCGCCGGCGCCGTGAAGGGCTGGGACCGCCGCAACCAGTTCTACTTCCAGATGCTGCAGAGTCTCGCGGCGTTCTACGAATTCGACATCGACGCCGCGTTCGAGGACCTGCCGGAAAAGATCCGGAAAGTGCTGCTGTTCGGCTCGGGCAAGCAGACGATCCCGTTCTCGTACATCAACGAGCGCGGCCGCACAACGATCCGCGAGCACGTGTTCGAAGGGATCATCCCGAACCTCGAGCGCCGCTACCGCGAGACCGATTCGGTCGCGGTGCGCGAAGAGCTGTCGAAGTACCAGAACAACCAGCCGTGCCCGTCGTGCGACGGCACGCGCCTGCGCCGCGAGGCGCGCCACGTGCGGATCGGCACCGGCGACTACGCGCGCGGCATCTATGAAATCAGCGGCTGGCCGCTGCGCGACGCGCTCGGCTATTTCGACGGCCTGACGCTCGAAGGCGCGAAGCGCGAGATCGCCGACAAGGTGATCAAGGAAATCGTCGCGCGCCTCACCTTCCTGAACAACGTCGGCCTCGACTACCTGTCGCTCGAGCGCAGCGCCGAGACGCTGTCGGGCGGCGAGGCGCAGCGCATCCGGCTCGCGTCGCAGATCGGCTCGGGCCTGACGGGCGTGATGTACGTGCTCGACGAGCCGTCGATCGGCCTGCACCAGCGCGACAACGACCGCCTGATCGCGACGCTCAAGCACCTGCGCGACCTCGGCAACTCGGTGATCGTCGTCGAGCACGACGAGGACATGATCCGCACGGCCGACTACGTCGTCGACATGGGCCCCGGCGCCGGCGAGCACGGCGGCGTGATCGTGGCCGAAGGCACGCCGAAGCAGGTGCAGTCGAACCCGCAGTCGCTGACGGGCCAGTACCTGGTCGGCAAGCGCGTCATCGAATATCCGGACGAGCGGCTCGCGCCCGATCCCGAGCGGATGCTGCGCATCGTCGACGCGCACGGCAACAACCTGAAGCACGTCGACCTCGAGCTGCCGGTCGGCCTGCTGACCTGCATCACCGGCGTGTCGGGCTCCGGCAAGTCGACGCTGATCAACGACACGCTGTATCACGCGGTCGCGCGCCACCTGTACGGTTCGTCGGCCGAGCCGGCGCCGCACGAGGCGATCGAGGGCCTCGAGCACTTCGACAAGGTGATCAACGTCGACCAGTCGCCGATCGGCCGCACGCCGCGCTCGAACCCGGCCACGTACACGGGCCTGTTCACGCCGATCCGCGAGCTGTTCTCCGGCGTGCCGACCTCGAAGGAGCGCGGCTACGATCCGGGCCGCTTCTCGTTCAACGTGAAGGGCGGCCGCTGCGAATCGTGCCAGGGCGACGGCGTGCTGAAGGTCGAGATGCACTTTCTGCCGGACGTCTACGTGCCGTGCGACGTGTGCCACGGCAAGCGCTACAACCGCGAAACGCTCGAAGTGCAGTACAAGGGCAAGAACATCAGCGAAGTGCTCGACATGACGGTCGAGCACGCGTACGAGTTCTTCAGCGCGGTGCCGGTCATCGCGCGCAAGCTGAAGACGCTGCTCGACGTCGGCCTCGGCTACATCCGCCTCGGCCAGTCGGCCACGACGCTGTCGGGCGGCGAGGCGCAGCGCGTGAAGCTGTCGCTGGAGCTGTCCAAGCGCGACACCGGCCGCACGCTGTACATCCTCGACGAGCCGACCACCGGCCTGCACTTCCACGACATCGCGCTGCTGCTCGAAGTGATCCACCGCTTGCGCGACCAGGGCAACACGGTCGTGATCATCGAGCACAACCTCGACGTGATCAAGACGGCCGACTGGGTGATCGACCTCGGCCCCGAAGGCGGCGCCGGCGGCGGCCAGATCATCGCGCAGGGCACGCCCGAGCAGGTCGCGAAGACGAAGGCGAGCTTCACCGGCAAGTACCTCGCGCCGCTGCTCAAGCGTCCGACCCGCAAGGTCGCGGCCGGCTGACGCGCCGGCCCTTCCCGCGCGCGGCCGCCCGGCCGCGCGCGCGTCCCTCCGCGCCGCCCGACCGGCCTCCCCTCGTTTTCCCTTCTGCGTTTACACCACGCGCCAAACGGCCCGGTTGCGGACCATAATGGCAGCTATACTTTACGGTCGTAAGGTTCGCCGTACGCACCAATCCGGTGCGGCGCCGGGCGAACGCGGCTCTGCCGCGCATTCCGCGGCATGACACACGAACGACAGGAATCCACGATGGAGAAGCAACCAGACTCGTCGCGCGATGCGCAGAATCGCGAACCGCACCTGCGCAGCGTGCGGCTGACGAGCGACTTCAGCCTGCCGAAGCTGTCGGCGCTCGAGATCGGCAGCTACGTATTCGCGCTCCTCGCCATGTGGCTCGTGATCGAGCTCAAGCTGCTCGGCGGGATGCTGGCCGGCCTGCTCGTCTACCAGCTGATCCACACGATCGCGCCCGTGATCGAGCGCCACACCACGAGCATGCGCGCGCGCTGGGTCGCCGTCGTGCTGCTGTCGATCGCGATCGTCGGCGCGCTCACCGGCCTGACGCTCGCCATCATCGAGCATTTCGAGCACACGGTGCCGAACCTGCAGAGCCTGCTCGGCCAGCTGATGCAGATCGTCGAGCAAACGCGCGCACGCACGCCGGCCTGGATCGCGAACCTGCTGCCCGTCGACGTCGAGCAGATGAAGACGAAGGCGGCCGTGCTGATGCACTCGCACATGGACCAGCTCCAGCAGAGCGGCAAGAGCGTCGCGCGCGGCTTCGGCCACGTGCTGTTCGGGATGATCATCGGCGCGATGATCGCGATCGGCGTCGAGCACGGCAAGGTGCGCCGGCCGCTGTCGACCGCGCTCGTCACGCGCGTGTCGCGCTTCGCCGACGCGTTCCGCCGGATCGTGTTCGCGCAGATCAAGATCTCGGCGATCAACGCGGTATTCACGGGCATCTACCTGCTCGTCGCGCTGCCGATCTTCCACCAGCGGCTGCCGCTGTCGAAAACGCTCGTGCTCGTCACGTTCATCGTCGGCCTGCTGCCGGTGATCGGCAACCTGATCTCGAACACGCTGATCGTCGCCGTGTCGCTGTCGGTCAGCATGGGCACCGCGATCGCGTCGCTCGCGTTCCTCGTCGTCATCCACAAGCTCGAGTATTTCCTGAACGCGAAGATCATCGGCGGCCAGATCGAGTCGCGTGCGTGGGAGCTGCTGCTCGCGATGCTGGTCATGGAAGCCGCGTTCGGGCTGCCCGGCGTGATCGCCGCGCCGATCTTCTATGCGTACCTGAAGCGCGAGCTGTACCTGCTGCGGCTGATCTGAAGCAGACTGCCGCGCTCACGCAATAAAAAACGCCGCACTCCGCAGGAGGCGGCGTTTTTGTTTGCCGGGACCGACGGGGCCGACCATCCGGCCGCCGTCGCATCAGCGGAACACGACCGTCTTCGTCCCGTTCAGCACGATCCGGTGCTCGACATGCCACTTCACCGCACGCGCGAGCGTCACGCACTCGACGTCGCGGCCGATCGCGGTCAGCTGGTCGGGCGTCATGCTGTGGTCGACGCGCTCGACTTCCTGCTCGATGATCGGGCCTTCGTCGAGATCGGTCGTCACGTAGTGCGCGGTCGCGCCGATCAGCTTCACGCCGCGGTCGAACGCCTGGTAGTACGGCTTCGCGCCCTTGAAGCTCGGCAGGAACGAATGGTGGATGTTGATCGCGCGCCCGGCGAGTTGCTCGCACATGTTCGGCGACAGGATCTGCATGTAGCGCGCGAGCACGACCAGATCGGCCTGGTGCTCGTCGATCACTTCCAGCACGCGCGCTTCCTGCGCGGCCTTCGCGGCATCGGACGAGCCGCCGATCAGCGGGAAGTGATGGAACGGAATGTTGTAGCTCGCGGCGAGCTGGTAGAACTCCTTGTGGTTCGACACGATCGCCGGGATCTCGATCGGCAGCTGGCCGGTGCGATAGCGGAACAGCAGGTCGTTCAGGCAATGGCCGATCTTCGACACCATGATCACGACGCGCGGCTTCACGGCCGCGTCGTGCAGCTCCCAGCGCATCGAGAACTGCTCGGCGAGCGGTGCGAACTCCTTGCGCAGCGTGTCGAGCGCCGTCGCGGCATCCGTGCCGTTGCCGTCCTGCTCGAAGTGCACGCGCATGAAGAACTCACTGGTGCGGCTGTCGCCGAACTGCGCCGAATCGAGGATGTTGTTGCTGCGCTCGAACAGGAAGCCCGAGACCGCATGGACGATGCCGTGCCGGTCGGGGCACGACAGTTTCAAGATAAAGCTGTGATCGGTCGGCATGACCGCTACTCCCTTTGTTTCCGTATTCGTCAAATGGTCCGTTCGCCGCGGCTGCGTCACGCGGCCGGTGCGAACAGCGCGTCGATCCCGGCCGCATCGGCCGCCGGAATCCAGCGGTGGCGCAGCAGCGTGTCGAGCGTCGCGAGGCTCGCGTCCATCGTCGCGCGGCCGTCGCGCAGCCAGCCGATCACCTCGGGCACGCCGGCCAGCAGGTGCTCGGCCACTTCGCCGTCCTGGTTGCGCGGCGCGAAATCGTGCGGCAGCGGCAGGTCGTACACGAAGATCAGTTCGGACTGCGTGCCTTCCGGCAGCGAGTTCAGCACCTGCACCGCGCGGCCCGCGATCGCGCGCGCGGCCAGTTCGGGCGGAATGCCGGCTTCTTCCCAGCATTCCTTCGCGAGCGTCTCGTGAACGCCCAGCCCCCAGCCGATGCCGCCGGCGACGACGTTGTCGAGCATGCCGGGGTCGGTGGCCTTGGTCGCGCTGCGACGGCCGAGCCACATCCGCGGCACGGCTGCGGCGGGCGGCTCGCCCGGCGCAACCGCATATTCTACGATGCCGTTCACGTGCACCGCATAGGTCTGCGTGCCGAAGAAGCGCGATGCGGCGCGCTCGATGTACGCGAGCGGCGGATCGTCGAAGCGGTTGCGGATCGCGTAGATCTCGTCGCGCCAGCCGGGAATCGCGCCCTCGGCCGCCAGTGCGCCGATCGCGCTTGCGAGCGCCATGCTGCGCGCGTCGACCGAGTCGTAGCGCGCCGACAGCACGACGCGCTCGCAGGTCAGCTCGAACACGTCGGGCCAGCGCGCGAGCTTCGCGACGTCCTGGCGGCGCACCCAGCCGACCGCCTGGCCGGCGATCTCGAAACGCAGGTGCGCGGCCGGATCGAAGCGGCGCGCGGCCGCGATGCACGGAAACGTCATCGTGATCAGTCCTTCAGCGCGACGCGGATGCCGATCGCGATGAACGTCGCGCCGGCAATGCGGTCGAGCCACACGCCGGCCTTCGGGCGGCGCTTCAGCCACGCGCCGATCATGCCCGCGCCCACGCCGAACAGCGAGAAGACCACGGCCGTCTGCAGCATGAACAGCGCGCCGAGCTCGAACATCTGCAGCGTCACGCCCTGCGCGCCGTGCGGATCGACGAACTGCGGCAGGAACACGACGAAGAACAGCGTGACCTTCGGGTTCATCAGGTTGCCGATCACGCTCTGCCGGAAGATCGTGCCGAGCGGCTGCTGCGGGCGCGCATGCGCATTCGCGAGGCCCTGGCTGCGCAGCGCCTTGATGCCGATCCACACGAGGTACGCGGCGCCCGCGAGCTTCAGGATCTCGAACGCGACGGGCGACGAACGCAGCACGGCCGCGACGCCGAGCGCCGCGAGCGTCGTGTGGAACAGGATCCCGGCGGTGAAGCCGAGCGCGGCGACGAAGCCGGCCGCGCGGCCCTGCGAGATGCCGCGTGCGAGCACCTGGAGGTTGTCGGGACCGGGCGCGAACGTGATCGCGACCGACGTGGCGAGAAACAGCATGAAGTTGGGCATCGTGACCTCGCTGCGTAACTTGAACCAATGCGACGAACCCGGGCGACGTGCCCGGGTGGACCGGCGCTCAGTGGCCGGCGAATTCGGTAACGGTATAGACGGGCAGTCCGGCGTTGCGCAGCAGCGTCGAGCCGCCGAGATCGGGCAGGTCGATGATCGCCGCGCCTTCGACGACCACCGCGCCGAGCCGCTGCAGCAGGTTGCGCCCCGCCATCATCGTGCCGCCGGTCGCGATCAGGTCGTCCATGATGATCACGCGGTCGCCGGGGCGGCACGCGTCTTCGTGGATCTCGACCGTCGCGCTGCCGTATTCGAGGTCGTACGATTCCGAGCGCGTCTTGTACGGCAGCTTGCCGACCTTGCGGATCGGCACGAAGCCGACGCTCAGTTCATACGCGACGATCGGCGCGATGATGAAGCCGCGCGCATCGAGGCCCGCGACGTAGTCGAGCTTCGCATCGACATAGCGTTCGACGAACAGGTCGACGAGGATGCGCAGCGCCTTCGGGCTTTGCAGCAGCGTCGTAATGTCGCGGAACTGCACGCCCGGCTGCGGCCAGTCGGGCACCGTGCGGATCTGGCTGTGGATGAAGGCGACCGGATCGAGCGGTGCGCCCGGCGACGAATGCGGCATGAAACTCTCCGAAAAAAACGGTGCGCGAAGATCGGGCACCGTTTCGAATAAATACGGGTCGGGTTGTGAATCGCGACTCAGGCGGCCGCGGCCGGCGGATCGCGCCGATGGCGCGACAACCGCTCCTCCGCGAGCGCGAGCGCCTCGGGTAGCCCGCGCAGCACCACGATGTCGCTCGCGCGCAGCTTGGTCTGCGGATCGGGTTCGACGCCGCGGATGCCGTGCCGGCGGATCGCCGTGACTTCCAGCCCGAGCGCATACAGCCCGAGTTCTTCCAGCGAACGCCCGACCGCGTCCGCGCGCGCATCGACCGGCACCGATTGTAGCCGCACCTGCTCGTGGTCGTCGTCGTCCGCGTCGTCCGCGCCGCGGAAATAGCCGCGCAGCAGGCTGTAGCGCTCGTCGCGCATTTCCTCGACGCGCCGCACCACCTTGCGCATCGGCACGCCGACCAGCACCAGCGTGTGCGACGCGAGCATCAGGCTGCCCTCGACGATCTCCGGAATCACCTCGGTCGCGCCGGCCGCGAGCAGCTTCTCGAGATCGGCATCGTCGACGGTACGCACGATCGCCGGCAGCGTCGGCTCGAGTTCATGCACGTGATGCAGCACGCGCAGCGCCGACGGCGTGTTCGCATAGGTGATCGCGACGGCCGCCGCGCGGTGGATACCGGCCGCGAGCAGCGACTCGCGGCGCGCCGCGTCGCCGAACACGACCGATTCGCCGGCCGCCGCGGCCGCGCTCACGCGATCGGGATCGAGGTCGAGCGCGACGTACGAAATGCCTTCCTGTTCGAGCATCCGCGCCAGGTTCTGCCCGGCCCGGCCGTAGCCGCAGATGATCACGTGGCCGCGCTGCTTCAGGCTTTGCGTCGCGATCCGCGTCATCTGCAGCGACTGCTGCATCCATTCGGTCGACGACAACCGCATCACGATCCGGTCGGCGTTCTGGATCAGGAACGGCGCGGCGAGCATCGACAGCAGCATCGACGCGAGGATCGCCTGCAGCAGCGTCGAATCGACGAGATGGCGGTCGAGGATCAGGTTCAGCAGCACGAAGCCGAATTCGCCGGCCTGCGCGAGGCCGATGCCGGTGCGCATCGCGACGCCCGGCGTCGCGCCGAACAGCCGCGCGAGCCCGGTGATCGTCGTCGCCTTGAACAGGATCTGCCCGACGAAGAAGCCGAACACGAGGAGCGGGTGCTCCCAGATCACGCGCGGATCGAGCAGCATGCCCGTCGTCACGAAGAACAGGCCGAGCAGCACGTCGCGGAACGGCTTGATGTCCTCTTCCACCTGATGGCGGAACGGCGTCTCGGAAATGAGCATCCCCGCGATGAACGCGCCGAGCGCGAGCGACAGGCCGAAGCGGTCGGTGATGAACGCGGCGCCGAGCGTGACGAGCAGCAGGTTCAGCACGAACAGTTCCTGCGAGCGGCGCCGCGCGACGACGTTGAGCCAGCGCGTCATGAAGCGCTGGCCGATGACGAGCAGCAGCGCGAGCGCGATCACGATCTTGACCGCCGCGAAGCCGAGCGTGAGCGCGAGATCCTTCGACGATTCGGCGCCGAACGCGGCGATCACGATCAGCAGCGGCACGACCGCGAGATCCTGGAACAGCAGCACGCCGAAGATGTTGCGGCCGTGCTCGGTCTCGATCTCGAGCCGCTCGGCGAGCATCTTCGACACGATCGCCGTCGACGACATCGCGAGCGCGCCGCCGAGCGCGATGCTGCCCTGCCACGTGATGTGCACCCAGTGCTCGAACAGCGCGCCGAGCACGAGCGCGAGCACGAGGGTCGCGACGACCTGCAGCAACCCGAGCCCGAACACGAGCCGCTGCATCGCCCTCAGCTTCGCGAGCGAGAATTCGAGGCCGATCGAAAACATCAGGAACACCACGCCGAACTCCGCGAGGTGCTCGGCCCGTTCGAGATCCGCCGCGATGCCGAACGAATGCGGGCCGACCAGGATGCCGACGGTCAGGTAGCCGAGCATCGGCGGCAGGTTCAACGAACGGAATACGACGACGCCCACCACCGAAGCCAGCAGCAGCAGCAGAGTCATTTCGAGCGGGGAAATCACAGGCGAAGCGTCCTCGTTCGTCGGGGCCACGGCAATGCGGGCGCGGGTGGTGGCGGTGGACAGGCGGCATCGGACGAGTCCGAAGGCCCGGCGCGGCGAACAAACGCCTTTGCTATACTCCGCGCATGATAGCGAAAATCAATGATGATCGGGCGCTCGCGCTCGCCCGCGACGTGCTCGACATCGAGGCGGACGCCGTGCGCGCGCTGCGCGACCAGCTCGACGGCGGCTTCGTCCAGGCCGTCGCGCTGCTGCTCGGCTGCCGCGGCCGCGTGGTGGTGTCCGGTATCGGCAAATCGGGGCATATCGCCCGCAAGATCGCAGCCACGCTGGCCAGCACCGGTACGCCGGCCTTCTTCGTCCACCCCGCCGAGGCCAGCCACGGCGACCTCGGGATGGTCACCTCCGACGACGTCTTCATCGGCATCTCCTATTCCGGCGAGTCGGAAGAGCTCGTCGCGATCCTGCCGCTCGTGAAGCGGATCGGCGCGAAGCTGATCGCGATCACGGGCCGCGCGGGGTCGAGCCTCGGCACGCTCGCCGACGTGAACCTGAACGCGGCGGTGTCGAAGGAAGCGTGCCCGCTGAACCTCGCCCCCACCGCGAGCACGACCGCCGCGCTCGCGCTCGGCGATGCGCTCGCCGTCGCCGTGCTCGATGCGCGCGGCTTCGGTTCGGAGGATTTCGCGCGCTCGCACCCGGGCGGCGCACTCGGCCGGCGCCTGCTCACGTATGTGCGCGACGTGATGCGCTCGGGCGACGACGTCCCGTCCATCGGGCTCGACGCGACGCTGTCGGACGCGCTGTTCCAGATCACCGCGAAGCGCCTCGGCATGACGGCCGTGGTCGACGCCGGCGGCAAGGTCGTCGGCATCTTCACGGACGGCGACCTGCGCCGCGTGCTCGCGCGCGACGGCGATTTCCGCACGCTGCCGATCACCGACGTGATGACACGCGACCCGCGCACAATCGCACCGGATCACCTCGCGGTCGAAGCCGTGGAACTGATGGAGCGCCACCGGATCAACCAGATGCTGGTGGTCGATGCCGACGGCGTGCTGATCGGCGCGCTGAACATGCACGACCTGTTTTCGAAGAAGGTGATCTGATGAGCGCAGCGCTGACTGCGGCCGAACGCGCGAGCCGCGTGAAGCTGATGATTTTCGACGTCGACGGCGTGCTGACCGACGGCGGCCTGCTGTTTACCGCGACCGGCGACACGATGAAGTCGTTCAATTCGCTCGACGGCCACGGCGTGAAGCTGCTCGGCGAAGCCGGCATCGCGACCGCGATCATCACGGGCCGCCGCTCGGACATCGTCGCGGCGCGCGCGAAGGAAATGAAGATCGCGCACCTGTTCCAGGGCGTCGAGAACAAGCTCGCCGTGTTCGCCGATCTGATCGCATCGCTCGGCCTCACCGCCGACGCGTGCGGCTACATGGGCGACGACTGGCCCGACCTGCCCGTGATGCTGCGCTGCGGCTTCGCGACGGCCCCCGCGAACGCGCACCCCGAGGTGATCGCCCGCGCGCACTGGGTCGCCGAGGCCCGCGGCGGCCAGGGCGCCGTGCGCGAAGTCTGCGACGCGATCCTGCGTGCGCAGCGCCGCTACGACGCGCTGCTCGCAGCGGCCTGCGGAGCCTGACGGATGAGTACGCATTTCCGCTGGACCCAGCTGCTGCCGCTCGTCGCGGTCGCCGCGCTCGCGGGCATCACGTGGTGGCTGCTGCAGGCCACGCTGCCGCCGCCCGGCGAGGGCACCGTGCAGCCGAAGCGCCACACGCCCGACTATTTCGCGGACAACTTCTCGGTCACCGAGCTCGACCAGTCGGGCTCGACCCAGTACCGGCTGACGGCCGCGAAGCTGATCCACTACGAAGACACCGAAAACAGCGACCTGACCGATCCGGCCATGCGCGCGTTCCAGCCCGGCAAGCCGGTCGTCACGACCACCGCGAAGCGCGGCACCGTCAACGGCGACGTGTCGATCGTCGATTTGTACGACAATGCACGCATCCTGCGCGCGGCCGGCGGCGGCGATCCGCAGATGCAGGCCGATTCCCAGCATTTCCGGATCTTCGTCAATGACGATGTGATCCAGACCGAAAAGCCGGTTAAACTTCAGCGCGGCCTGTCGCTCGTCAACGCGACCGACGGCATGAAGTACAACAACGTCACCCGGGTCATCGAGCTTTACGGCAACGTGCGCGGCACGATTGCCGCCGCGGACACGTCCGGCGGCTCGAAAGGTCAACCCAAGTGACGCATCCCTCACGTGACTGCATGAACGAACCGTTCCCTCGACAGATTTCCGGCGGCGCTGCGCGCGCCGTCCGCGCCGCGCTCGCCGCGACGCTCGTGGCGCTCCCGCTCATCGGGCTGGCGCCGCTCGCCCATGCCGAGAAGGCCGACCAGAGCAAGCCGATCAACGTCGAGGCCGACAACCTGACCTATGACGACCTGAAGCAGGTCACGGTCGCGACCGGCAACGTCGTGATCACGAAGGGCACGATCATCATCAAGGGCGATCGCGTCGAAGTGCGCCAGGACCCGGAAGGCTATCAGTACGCCACCTCGTACGGCAGCGGCAAGAAGCACGCGACGTTCCGCCAGAAGCGCGAAGGCCTCGACGAATACATCGACGGCGACGCCGAGCGCATCGACTACGACGGCAAGCAGGACCTGACCACGCTGACGACCGCCGCGACCGTACGCCGCCTGCAGGGTACGTCGACTGTCGCCGACACCGTGCACGGCAGCGTGATCACGTACGACGGCCAGCGCGACTTCTACACCGCGAAGGGCGGCAAGGACGTCGCCGCGCCGGGCAACCCGAACGGCCGCGTGCGCGCGATGCTGTCGCCGAAGAACGGCGGCCCCGCGCCGCTGAACGGTGCGCCGGCGAAGCTGTCGCCGTCGACCACGATCCAGGGAGCGCCGGGCCAATGAACGCGCTACCGAACCGCCAGCCGGCCGGCACCACGAGCTCGCTCGTCGTCCGCAACCTGAAGAAGCGCTACGGCTCGCGCACGGTCGTCAAGGACGTGTCGCTCGACGTGAAGAGCGGCGAAGTCGTCGGCCTGCTCGGCCCGAACGGCGCCGGCAAGACCACGTCGTTCTACATGATCGTCGGCCTCGTGCCGCTCGACGCGGGCGAGATCTCGCTGAACGGCAGCTCGATCAGCCTGCTGCCGATCCACAAGCGCGCATCGCTCGGCCTGTCGTACCTGCCGCAGGAAGCGTCCGTGTTCCGCAAGCTGACCGTCGAGGAGAACATCCGCGCGGTGCTCGAGCTGCAGCACGGCGAAGACGGCAAGCGGCTGTCGAAGGACGCGATCTCGTCGCGCACCGAAGCGCTGCTCGACGAACTGCAGATCGGCCACCTGCGCGAGAACCCCGCGCTGTCGCTGTCGGGCGGTGAACGGCGCCGCGTCGAAATCGCACGCGCGCTCGCGACCAACCCGAACTTCATCCTGCTCGACGAACCGTTCGCCGGCGTCGACCCGATCGCGGTGCTCGAGATCCAGAAGATCGTCAAGTTCCTCAAGCAGCGCAACATCGGCGTGCTGATCACCGATCACAACGTCCGCGAAACGCTCGGCATCTGCGATCACGCGTACATCATCAGCGACGGCTCGGTGCTCGCCGCCGGCGCACCGAGCGAAATCATCGAAAACGAAAGCGTGCGCCGCGTGTACCTCGGCGAACACTTCCGCATGTAACTCCCCATCGTGGCTGGCTGCACCCCGCCCGGCATCGCCGTGCGGGGCCGCGCCCGGCTTTGCATCCACGCCCGCGGCCCTGCCCGCGGCCGGGCGGCGCGCCGCGCGTAATCGCGGATGGCTCAATGCGCCTGGGTCGTGGCAAACTGCCGGTATGACTCCCTCCTTGCCATGAAAGCCAGCCTTCAACTCCGCCTGTCGCAACATCTGGCGCTGACGCCGCAGCTGCAGCAGTCGATCCGGCTCCTGCAGTTGTCGACGCTCGAACTGCAGCAGGAAGTCGCGATGGCCGTCGCGCAGAACCCGCTGCTCGAGAACGACGACGAATGGATCGCGAGCCCGCTGCGTGTCGCGGCGGACGGATCGCTGATCGCGCAGACGCCGCCCGCGCAGAACACCGAACCGGCCGCGACCAACGGCAGCAGCACGTCCAGCGATCGCGCCGAGCGCGACGAGCCTGCCGGCGCCGACGAATACGACGGCTACGGGTCCGGCGACGGCAACGACGGCCCGCAATGGAATCTCGACGAATTCGGCCGCGCGAGCGGCGCGTCCGACGACGACGACCTCCCGCCGCTGCAGGTGCAGGAAGCCGCCACGTCGCTGCGCGACCACCTGTCCGCGCAGTTGCGCGTCACGCAGGCCGGCCCGCGCGATCGCGCGCTCGTGATGTTCCTGATCGAGTCGCTCGACGACGACGGCTACCTGACCGCGACGCTCGACGAAGTGCTCGCCGACCTGCCGCCCGAACTGGAGATCGACTGCGACGAACTGAACGCGGCGCTTGCGCTGCTGCACAGCTTCGACCCGCCCGGCGTCGGCGCGCGCTCGGCGTCCGAATGCCTGAAGCTGCAGCTGCTGCGCCTCGATCCGTCCCCGACGCGCACGCTCGCGCTCGAGATCGTGTCGCAGCATCTCGAACTGCTCGCCGCGCGCGATTTCACCCGGTTGCGCAAGCACCTGAAGGCGAGCGACGACGCGCTGCGCGACGCGCATGCACTGATCCGCTCGCTGGAGCCGTTCCCCGGCGCCGCGTACGGCAAGGCCGAAGCCGACTACGTCGTGCCCGACATCATCGTGAAGAAGGCCGGCCAGGGATGGCTCGCGGAGCTCAATCCCGAGGTCGTGCCGCGCCTGCGGATCAACAACCTGTACGCGAACATCCTGCGCAACAGCCGCGGCGATCCGTCGGCCGGTTCGCTGAAGCAGCAGCTCCAGGAAGCACGCTGGCTGATCAAGAATATCCAGCAGCGTTTCGACACGATCCTGCGTGTCGCGCAGGCTATTGTCGAGCGTCAGAAGAATTTCTTTGCGCACGGTGAAATTGCCATGCGCCCCTTGGTTTTGCGGGAAATAGCTGATACGCTGGGCCTACACGAGTCGACTGTCAGCCGTGTGACAACCGGGAAGTACATGCTGACCCCGTTCGGGACGCTTGAATTTAAGTACTTCTTCGGATCTCACGTCTCGACCGACACCGGTGGCGCCGCCTCGTCGACCGCCATCCGAGCCCTCATCAAGCAACTGATAGGAGCTGAAGACCCAAAATCGCCACTTTCGGACAGCCGCATTGCCGAGCTGCTGGCAGAACAGGGTTTCGTGGTCGCACGCCGCACGGTTGCGAAATATCGCGAAGCCCTCAAGATCCCGGCAGTGAATCTGCGCAAGTCTCTTTAAGCCTGCTGCCTGCCCGGCGGCAGGCGTGTCCCGGCCACCGCGCACACGGGGAACAGGCCGGACGATCTGTCCGCGATATACGCCGCTTCGTGCGGCACGGGCAAGTCGACCGGAGCGCCGCCTCGATGCGGCCGGGTGGCCACTCGCTTGGAGAAGCACTATGAACCTGAAGATCAGTGGACATCATCTCGAAGTCACGCCTGCAATTCGCGAATACGTGATCACCAAGCTGGACAGGGTGCTACGGCATAGCGATCAGGTGATCGATGGCACTGTGATCCTCTCGGTCGACAACCACAAGGAAAAGGACAAGCAGCAGCGCGCGGAAATCAACCTGCACCTGAAGGGCAAGGACATCTTCGTCGAAAGCGCGAACGGCAACCTGTACGCTGCGATCGATTTGCTGATCGACAAGCTGGATCGCCAGGTCGTCAAGCACATGGAGCGCCTGCAAACGCACGCGCACGACCCGATCAAGCTTCAACCGTCGATCGACCAGATCGAACTGCCGCCGCAATAACCTTTACCGCAACACGTACGCCGCCCGGTTCGCCGGGCGTTTTTTTTGCGACTCCGCGCAGGGGTGCAACCGGTCGGTCCGGGCTGCGCCACGCACGCGGCTGTGCTCTATAATGTTTCGGTTATCGCCGGGGGGCGCTGGGTGCGGTAGCTGCGTAGCAGGTTGCCGATGCCACATGCCTTGATATCGCCGAACATGGAAAATCAGTCTGCCGCAGCAAGGAGACCCCAGGCCGCCCAATCGCCTGCCAACATGAATCGCCTAGCCAAAATCCTGCCCATAGAGAACGTCGTCATCGACCTCTCAGTCACCAGCAAGAAACGCGTCTTCGAACAAGCCGGGCTGATGTTCGAGAATCAGAACGGCATCGCCCGCAGCACCGTCACGGACAACCTGTTCGCGCGCGAGCGCCTCGGTTCGACCGGGCTCGGCGAAGGGGTCGCGATTCCGCACGGCCGCATCAAGGGTCTCAAGCACCCGCTCGCCGCGTTCGTCCGCCTCGCCGATGCGATCCCGTTCGAAGCGCCCGACGGCCAGCCGGTCGGTCTCCTGATCTTCCTGCTCGTCCCCGAGCAAGCCACCCAGCAGCACCTCGAAATCCTGTCGGAAATCGCGCAACTGCTATCCGATCGCGACGCGCGCGAGCGTCTGCACAACGAAACGGATATCGCCGAGTTGCATCGCCTGCTCACTCAGTGGCAACCTTGAGTTGATCCGGGCGGAATTTTTTCCGGTACGAGGCGGCACATGCCGCCGTCCAGGGCCGCCCGGCGCCGGCCCGGCATGGCGACGCCCGTCGCCGCGCGCATGCACCGGCTCATTGGAGTGACGAGAGTCATGGATACGTCCAGCATCAACGCCCAGAGCATCTTCGACGACAACGCGGCCACGCTGAAACTGAGCTGGCTGACGGGGCATGAAGGCTGGGAGCGCGGCTTTTCCGCCGACACGGTCGGCAATGCGACATCGAGCGCCGACCTCGTCGGCCACCTGAACCTGATCCACCCGAACCGGATCCAGGTGCTCGGCGAAGCCGAAATCGACTACTACCAGCGCCAGACCGACGAAGACCGCTCGCGCCACATGGCCGAGCTGATCGCGCTCGAACCGCCGTTCCTCGTCGTCGCCGGCGGCGCCGCGGCCCCGCCCGAGCTCGTCCTGCGCTGCACGCGCTCGTCCACCCCGCTGTTCACGACGCCGATGTCGGCCGCCGCGGTGATCGACAGCCTGCGGCTCTACATGTCGCGCATTCTCGCGCCGCGCGCGACGCTGCACGGCGTGTTCATCGACATCCTCGGGATGGGCGTGCTGCTCACCGGCGATTCGGGCCTCGGCAAGAGCGAACTCGGCCTCGAGCTGATCAGCCGCGGCCACGGCCTCGTCGCCGACGACGCAGTCGATTTCGTCCGACTTGGCCCCGATTTCGTCGAAGGGCGCTGCCCGCCGCTGCTGCAGAACCTGCTCGAAGTGCGCGGCCTCGGCCTGCTCGACATCAAGACGATTTTCGGCGAGACCGCCGTCCGGCGGAAAATGAAGCTGAAGCTGATCGTCCAGCTCGTGCGGCGCCCCGACGGCGAATTCCAGCGCCTGCCGCTCGAAAGCCAGACCGTCGACGTGCTCGGCTTGCCGATCAGCAAGGTCACGATCCAGGTCGCGGCCGGCCGCAACCTCGCGGTGCTGGTCGAGGCGGCCGTCCGGAACACGATCCTGCAGTTGCGCGGAATCGACACGTTGCGCGATTTCATGGATCGGCAACGACTCGCGATGCAAGATCCCGACAGTCAGTTCCCCGGCAAACTGGTGTAACCCGCACGCGCCGGCCGCGCAACGCCGACGCGTCGAGCCGGTGCTATGATGAAACGTCAGGATTCTCTGCTTCCCATGCGCATCGTCCTTATCACCGGCATCTCCGGCTCAGGCAAGTCCGTCGCGCTGAACGCGCTCGAAGACGCAGGCTATTACTGCGTCGACAACCTGCCGCCGCACGTGCTTCCCGAACTCGCCCGTTACCTCGCCCAGAACGGCCAGCGCCGGCTCGCGGTCGCGATCGACGCGCGCTCGAGCGCGTCGCTCGACGAAATGCCCGGCCTGATCCGCGAACTGTCGGGCGAGCACGACGTGCGCGTGCTGTTCCTCAACGCCAGCACGCAGGCGCTGATCCAGCGCTTCTCCGAAACGCGCCGCCGCCATCCGCTGTCCGGCTCGCGGTCGCACGATGCGGACGTCGGCCTGCTGTCGTCGCTCGAGGAAGCGATCGAGCGCGAGCGCGAACTCGTCGCGCCGCTCGCCGAATTCGGCCACCAGATCGATACGAGCACGCTGCGCGCGAACGCGCTGCGCACGTGGGTCAAGCGCTTCATCGAGCAAAAGAACAACGACCTGATGGTCATGTTCGAATCGTTCGGCTTCAAGCGCGGCGTGCCGCTCGACGCCGACCTGATGTTCGACGTGCGCGCGCTGCCGAATCCGTACTACGACCACCAGTTGCGCCCGCTCACCGGGCTCGACCAGCCGGTCATCGCCTTTCTCGACGCACTGCCGATCGTCCACCAGATGATCGACGACATCCATGCGTTCCTGATGAAATGGCTGCCGCACTTCCGTGATGACAACCGCAGCTACCTGACCGTCGCCATCGGCTGCACGGGCGGCCAGCATCGCTCGGTGTTCATCGCGGAAACGCTCGCCGCGCGCCTTGCGCACGAGGCGAACGTGATCGTGCGGCATCGTGACGCGCCAGTGGATGTCGACGCGTCGTCGCGGCTCGTCTCCGAGGTCGCCCGACCCTAGCGACGCCCGCCCCCTTGTCAGCGCGCCATGTCCTCCCTATCGACCACCCTGATCGACCTGCCGCTGTTTCCACTGCACACGGTATTGTTTCCGGGCGGTCTGCTCCCGCTCAAGGTGTTCGAGGCGCGCTATCTCGACATGTCCCGCGCGTGCCTGCGCGACGACGCGCCGTTCGGCGTGTGCCTGCTGAAGAGCGGGCCCGAAGTCGCGCAGGACGGCGCCGTATCGGTGCCCGAGACCATCGGCTGCATGGCACGCATCACCGAGTGCGATACCGGTGAATTCGGGATGCTGTACCTGCAGGCGGTCGGCACGCAGCGTTTCGAGCTGCTGTCGTATCGCGTCGAAGGCAACGGGCTGCTGGTCGGCATCGCGGAGCCGCTGCCCGACGACATCCCGCTCGAAGGCGAGCAGGCGCTCGCGCAGTTCGGCTCGTGCGCCGAGGTGCTCGAGCGCATCATCAACGCGCTGAAGAAGTCCGATCCGGAGAAAATGCCGTTCGGCGAACCGTTCCGCCTCGACGATCCGAGCTGGGTGTCGAACCGCCTCGCAGAACTGCTGCCGCTCGACCTGCGTGCGCGGCAGAAGCTGATGGAGTTTCCGGACGTCGGGGCACGCATCGACGCCGTGCACCACGTGCTCGACCGGCACGGCTGGCTGTAAAACACGTCGGCCCGTCGCGTCGCGCCTGCCCGCCCGAAGGGCTCTCCTGCGTGACGCAAGCCCGGTAGTCCGACGCTTCCGGGCGTGCGACCGGCGCAGCGCCCTTCCCCCTTCGTGTTACAGCAGCGGCCCGCTCAGCGCGTCGAGCAGCTTGCGCACGGGCGCCGGCACGCCGTACGCATCGAGCCGGCCCAGCGGCACCCACGCGGTATCGGCGTCCCGTGCGGACGAAGGCAATCCGCCGCCGCCCGTCATGTCGCTCAGCCGCGGCTCGATCTCCAGCCGGAAATGCGTGAACGTGTGCGTGAGCGGCGCGAGCGGCACCGTGCCGCCGCCGCCGAAACCGCGCGCGAGCTCCGCGAGCGCGGCATCACCGTCCGCTTGCGGCAGGCTCCACAGCCCGCCCCAAATGCCGGTCGGCGGACGTCGCTCCAGCAGCACCGCGTCGCCGTCGCGCAGCACGAGCATCCAGGTCTTGCGTGTCGGCACGGCCTTCTTCGGGCGCGCGGCCGGCAGTTCGCGCTGGCGGCCCGTCGATTGCGCGACGCAGTCGCCCGCGAACGGGCAGCGCGCGCAATCGGGCTTGCCGCGCACGCACAGCGTCGCGCCGAGATCCATCAGCCCCTGCGTATAGGCACTCACGTCAGCGGCGTTCGCGGCGTCGGGCAGCAGCGATTCGGCGAGCGCCCACATGTCGTTCTCGACGCGCTTCTCGCCCGGAAACCCCTCGACGCCGAACACGCGCGCAAGCACGCGCTTCACGTTGCCGTCGAGGATCGTCGCGCGCGCACCATAGGCGAACGATGCGATCGCCGCGGCCGTCGAGCGGCCGATGCCCGGCAGTTCGGCCAGCGCGTCGGGCGTCGCCGGAAACGCGCCGCCATGCTCGGCGACGACGACCTGCGCGCAGCGGTGCAGGTTACGGGCGCGAGAGTAGTAGCCGAGCCCGGCCCACAGCGCCATCACGTCGTCGGTCGGCGCAGCCGCGAGCGCGGCGACGTCGGGGTAGCGTTCGAGAAAGCGCGTGTAGTACGGAATGACGGTCGACACCTGCGTCTGCTGCAGCATGATTTCCGACAGCCAGATCCGGTACGGATCGCGGGTGTTCTGCCACGGCAGGTCGTGGCGGCCGTGCTCGCGCTGCCATGCGACCAGGCGTGTGGCGAACGTGTGATGCAGCGGCGTGACGGGGAACGGAGCGGGGGCGATGCGGGGCGGCTTCAAGTTGTCTAATTGTGGAAAAAGGTTTCAACGCTGGCAGGTCGGACAGAAATAGGTCGACCGCTGGCCCTGCACGATCTGGCGGATCGGCGTGCCGCACACGCGGCACGGCTGGCCCGCACGGTCGTAGACGAAGCAGTCGAGCTGGAAATAGCCGCTTTCGCCGTTGCTGCCGACAAAATCGCGCAACGTGCTGCCGCCGCGCTCGATCGCGTCGGCCAGCGTCGCACGCACGGCGTCGGCCAGCCGCTCGTAGCGCGGCAGCGAGACCTTGCCGGCGGCCGTCGTCGGCCGGATGCCGGCGCGAAACAGGCTCTCCGACGCATAGATGTTGCCGACGCCGACGACCATGTCGCCCGCGAGCAGCGCCTGCTTGACCGACACCGTGCGGCCGCGCGTGCGCGCGTGCAGCAGCGCGCCGGTGAACGCGGGCGAGAACGGCTCGACGCCGAGGCTCGCGAGGAGCGGGTGCGCATGCACGTCGCCCGCTTCGCGCGGGTGCCACAGCACGGCGCCGAAGCGGCGCGGATCGCGGAACCGCAGCACGAATTCGTCGAAGATCCAGTCGATGTGGTCGTGCTTCGCGGCGACCGGCACGCCGGCCGCGGGCAGCACGCGCAGCGTGCCCGTCATGCCGAGATGGACGATGAACCAGCCGGCATCGACCTCGAACAGCAGATACTTGCCGCGACGCTCGACGGCGAGCACCTCGCGCGCGCGCAACTGCTCGGCGAACTCCGCCGGCACGGGCCAGCGCAGCATCGCGGTTCGGACGTCGACACGCTCGACGCGGCGGCCCGCGACAAAGGGCTCGATGCCCCGGCGCGTGACTTCGACTTCTGGCAACTCTGGCATGTTTTGGTGGTCTGAACCGAGGGTCTGGTTACATGTGGAACGCGCATGCGTTGCCACGAGAACGGCCGCTCGCGAGGCGCGCGACGCCGCGAATACTGACGTATTCGCATGGAGCGCAACGCGGCGAGCGGCCGTTCTCGTGGCAACCCCAAATTAAAAAAATCATGTCACGGGAATGCCCGAAATCGCCCGCCTGGCGGCGTCGCTCGTCGCTTGTTTGACTCGCCAAACGGCGCTCCTCGCTTCTTGCCAGGCGGGCGATTTCGGGCATTCGCATGTGCGTTCCACATGTAAACAGACCCTATCACGATCGTGCCTGTATTGTAGCGAGCGCGTTACAATCGGTTGAAACATCGAACGGATTTCCATGACTCTGCCCTCGAAGCTGCTTCAGAAGCGCCCCGCCGCCGTGCGCGGCGTGCACGCCTTCCCGGTCCGACGTGCGCTCGGCGCCGCGCTGTTTGCCGCCTGGACCCTCACCGCCTTCCCGGCCCACGCGCAAGATCCGGCATCGGACGACGCGGAGCCGCAGGGCGCGTTCGAGCATGTGATGCCGGACGAGCAGAAGAATCTCCCCGGTGTGCCGCTGACGAGCCAGATCGTCTACCAGGTGCTCGCCGCCGAGGTCGCGCTCCAGCGCAACCAGCCGGCGCCGGCCTACCAGACCTACCTCGCGCTTGCCCGCGATACGCGCGATCCGCGCATGGCGCAGCGCGCGACCGAGATCGCGCTCGGCGCGCAGAGCCCGGCCGACGCGCTGTCCGCCGCGAACCTGTGGCGCCAGTACGCGCCGGACTCGAACCGGGCGTCGCAGGTCGATGCCGCGCTGCTGGTGCTCGCCGGCAAGCCGGCCGACGCGCAGCCGATGCTCGCGCGCGAGCTGGCCCGCGCGACCGGCGAGACGCGCGGCCCGGCGATCCTCGCGCTGCAGGCGCTGCTCGTGCGCGGCTCCGACCGCGTCGGCGGCCTCGCGGTGCTGAAGGACATGCTGAAAAGCGACATGAACCGACCCGAGGCGCAGCTCGCGATCGCACGGCAACAGCTCGCGGTCGACGACAAGGACGGCGCCGCGCAGTCGCTGAAGCAGGCGCTGGCGCTGCGCCCCGACTACCTGCCGGCAGCGCTGATGCTGTCACAGATGGGCCCGGCGGAACGCGCGGCCGGCATCGCGTCGTTCGAGAAGTATGTTCAGCAGAATCCGAAGTCGCGCGATGCGCGGCTGGCGCTGTCGCAGCTGTATCTCGCCGACGATCGCCTCGACGACGCGCAGAAGCAGTTCGAGACGATGCGCAAGCTCGATGCGAAGGATCCGACGCCGCTGATGGCGCTCGCGCTGATCAAGATCCAGCAGAAGAAACTCGACGAGGCGACCGGCTACCTGAAGCAGTACGTGCAGCTCGGCGACAAGCAGCCGAACCTCGACGTCGGCCAGGGCTACATCTACCTCGCGCAGATCGCGATCGACCAGAACAACGACGCGCAGGCGTCGCAGTGGCTCGACAAGGTCGACCAGACGAGCCAGCACTACCTGCCCGCGCAGATCACGCGCGCGCAGCTGCTGCAGAAACAGGGCAAGACCGACGAGGCGCGCAAGGTGCTCGACAACCTGCCGATCTCGGATCCGCGCGACGCGGCCGTGGTCGCACGCACGGACGCGTCGATCCTGTTCACGGCGAAGCGCTATCCGGAAGCAGAAGCGCGCCTCGGGCAAGCCGTCCAGGACTTCCCGGACGATCCCGACCTGCGTTACGACTACGCGATGGCGGCCGAGAAGACCGGCCACTACACGACGATGGAAAAGCAGTTGCGCGAGCTGATTCGCACGCAGCCCGACAACCCGCAGGCGTACAACGCGCTCGGCTATTCGCTGGCCGACCGCAACCAGCGCCTGCCGGAGGCCAGCAAGCTGATCGACAAGGCGATGGCGCTCGCGCCGAACGACGCGTACATCATGGACAGCCTCGGCTGGGTGAAGTACCGGATGGGCGACACGGCCGGCGCGACGAAGGTCCTGCGGCGCGCGTACGAACTGCAGCCGAACGCCGAAATCGGCGCGCACCTCGGCGAAGTGCTGTGGAAGAGCGGCGCGCAGGACGACGCGCGTACCGCGTGGCGCGACGCGCAGAAGCTCGAACCCGACAACGACACGCTCGTGCAGACGCTGAAGCGCCTCCAGGTCAACGGCCTCTGATGCGGATGTTCCCGATGCTTTCCCTGTCCTCCCGCGCGCAGCGCACGCTGGCCGCGGCCGGCGCGGCGCTCGCGCTCGCCGGCTGCGCGAGCACACCGCCATCGGCCAGCGCGCCGGCGACGGGCGCGGTGCTGCAAACGGCCGCGACGCACGCTTACCACGGCCGCTTCGCGGTGCAGTACGACGACCGTCTCGGCAAGCAGCAGCACGTGTACGGCAACTTCGACTGGCAGGAGCGCGGCGACGACGTGTCGCTCGAGCTGCGCAGCCCGCTCGGCCAGACGCTCGCGATCGTGAAATCGACGCCGCAGGCGGCCTCGCTCGAACTGCCGAACCGTCCGACGCAATATGCACCGGACGTCGGCGACCTGATGCAGAAGACCCTCGGCTTCGAGCTGCCGCTCGCCGGCCTGCGCTACTGGCTGCTGCCGACGGCCGCGCCCGCGACGCACGCGGAAACCGTGCGCGACCCGGCCGACGGCACGCGCGTGAAGCAGATCCGCCAGGACGGCTGGACCATCGACTACCTTGCCTACGCGGATGCCCCGGCCACGGGCGTCAAACGCGTCAACCTCGTGCGCGCGACACCGCCGCTCGACATCAAGCTCGTGCTCGACCAGTGAGCACCGGCCCAGCCCAGACCTACGCATGACCGATTCGACCCGCTCGCTGCGCAACTGCCTTGCGCCCGCGAAACTCAACCTGTTCCTGCACATCACCGGCCGTCGTCCGAACGGCTATCACGATCTGCAGAGCGTGTTCCAGCTGCTGAACTGGGGCGATACGCTGCACTTCACGCTGCGCGACGACGGCCGTGTCGCGCGCGTCACCGACGTGCCCGGCGTGCCCGAGGAAAGCGATCTCGTCGTGCGCGCGGCCAACCTGCTGAAAGCGCATACGGGCACCGCGCACGGCGTCGACATCGAGATCGACAAGCGCCTGCCGATGGGCGCCGGCCTTGGCGGCGGCAGCTCCGACGCGGCGACGACGCTGCTCGCGCTGAACCGCCTGTGGCAGCTCGACCTGCCGCGCGCCGAACTCCAGTCGCTCGCGGTCAAACTCGGCGCAGACGTCCCGTTTTTTATTTTTGGAAAAAATGCGTTCGCAGAGGGTATCGGAGAAGAATTAGCTGAGGTACAATTGCCGACTCGCTGGTTCTTGGTTGTGACGCCAAGCGTTCATGTCCCCACCGCTGAAATATTTTCAGATGAGTTGTTGACAAGAGATACGAAGCCCGTCACAATTGCTGACTTTCTTGCACAGCAAACCAGCGATGCGGGATGGCCAGATAGTTTCGGCCAAAACGATATGCAGGAAGTTGTAACAAGGAAGTACGCGGAAGTTGCGCAGGCGGTTAAATGGTTGTATGATTTGGCCCCCGCGAGGATGACCGGCTCCGGAGCGAGCGTGTTTGCAGTGTTTCACAGCAAGCACGAGGCAGAAGCGGCGAAAGCCAAGCTGCCCGCCAGTTGGAATGGCGCAGTTGCCGAGAGTCTGAACGAGCATCCGCTCTTCGCTTTCGCGTCATGAAGTTTTACTTTGCCGAACGGCCTACACAAGTTCGGTGAAGCAGTCAGTTAAGTGTAGGGGAGTCGCCAAGTTGGTCAAGGCACCGGATTTTGATTCCGGCATGCGAGGGTTCGAGTCCTTCCTCCCCTGCCAAAAATTTTCCCGCATTTCCCGCCCAAGCCTGAAGCAGGTGCACGATGAGCAGCCACAGCCATGATGGCCTGATGGTCTTTACTGGCAACGCGAATCCCGCGCTCGCCCAGGAAGTCGTCAGTATCCTTGGTATTCCCCTCGGCAAAGCAATGGTCAGCCGTTTCTCCGACGGCGAAATCCAGGTCGAGATCCAGGAAAACGTGCGCGGCAAGGACGTCTTCGTCCTGCAATCCACGTGCGCACCGGCGAACGACAATCTGATGGAACTGATGATCATGGTCGATGCGCTGAAGCGCGCATCCGCCGGCCGGATCACCGCAGCCATCCCCTACTTCGGCTATGCCCGTCAGGATCGACGCCCGCGTTCGGCGCGCGTCGCGATCTCGGCGAAGGTCGTCGCGAACATGCTGGAAATCGCCGGCGTCGAGCGGATCATCACGATGGATCTGCACGCCGACCAGATTCAGGGCTTCTTCGACATCCCGGTCGACAACATTTACGCAACGCCGATCCTGCTGGGTGACCTGCGCAAGCAGAACTACTCGGATCTGCTCGTCGTGTCGCCGGACGTCGGCGGCGTGGTGCGTGCCCGGGCACTCGCGAAGCAGCTCAACTGCGATCTCGCGATCATCGACAAGCGTCGTCCGAAGGCGAACGTCGCCGAGGTGATGAACATCATCGGTGAAGTCGAAGGCCGCACCTGCGTGATCATGGACGACATGGTCGATACGGCCGGCACGCTCTGCAAGGCCGCACAAGTGCTGAAGGACCGCGGTGCGAAGCAGGTATTCGCGTACGCGACGCACCCCGTGCTGTCGGGCGGCGCCGCAGATCGCATCGCCGCATCGGCACTCGACGAGCTGGTCGTCACCGATACGATCCCGCTGTCGGCCGAATCGCTGGCCTGCTCGAAGATCCGCTCGCTGACGAGCGCGAGCCTCCTCGCCGAGACGTTCTCGCGGATCCGCCGCGGCGATTCGGTGATGTCGCTGTTCGCGGAATCCTGATCGCGAATCGACTGAACAAAGTATGCGCGGAAAGCGAAGCGGCGACGCTTCGCTTTTTGCACAATCGGACGGGATAGACGAAACCCCGGCCGTTTCATCAGGGGCCGCCGTTTGACGGCCCCGTTTTACTGCCTGGTCGCGGGCAGCTATTGGAGAATCATATGAAAGTCGTCGCTTTCGAGCGCCAAGAGCAAGGTACGGGTGCGAGCCGCCGCCTGCGCAACGCCGGTAAGACCACGGGTATCGTTTACGGTGGCGAAGCAGCCCCGCAAAAGATCGAACTCGATCACAACGCCCTGTGGCACGCCCTGAAGAAGGAAGCTTTCCACTCGTCGATCCTCGACCTCGAAGTGGCTGGCCAGTCGCAACAGGTCCTGCTGCGCGACGTGCAATACCACCCGTTCAAGCAACTGGTGCTGCACGTGGACTTCCAGCGCGTTGACGCGAAGAAGAAGCTGCACACGAAGGCTCCGCTGCACTTCCTGAACGCGGAAATCAGCCCGGCCGTGAAGCTGTCGAGCGCGATCGTTTCGCACGTCGCGACGGAAATCGAAATCGAGTGCCTGCCGGCTGACCTGCCGGAGTTCCTCGAAGTCGACCTGTCGAAGATCGAAGCCGGTCAATCGCTGCACGCGAAGGACATCACGCTGCCGAAGGGCGTCGCGCTGGTCGCGCACGTCGACGCGGAAAACCCGGTTGTCGCATCGGCGACGATCCCGGCTGGTGCCGTGTCGGACGCAGCTGAAGGCGAAACGCCGGCTGCCTAAGCGGCTGCCTGCTCGCCCCATCGATCCGTTTTACGAAACGGTCGACGCAACCCGCCGCGGCTTGCCCGGCGGGTTTTTCTTTTTCTGCGCCCAGGCGGCCGCTGCCGCCTTCGAAACGTCATGATCAAACTGATCGTCGGCCTCGGCAATCCCGGGGCGGAATACACCGCGACGCGCCACAACGCCGGCTTCTGGCTGATCGACCAGCTCGCCCGCGAAGCCGGCGCGACGCTGCGCGACGAACGCCGCTTCCACGGCTTCTACGCGAAAGCGCGCCTGCACGGCGAGGAAGTCCATCTGCTCGAGCCGCAGACCTACATGAACCGCTCCGGCCAGTCGGTCGTCGCGCTCGCGCAATTCTTCAAGATCCTGCCCGACCAGATCCTCGTCGCGCACGATGAGCTCGACCTGCCGCCCGGCACCGTGAAGCTGAAGCTCGGCGGCGGCAGCGGCGGCCACAACGGCCTGAAGGACATCACCGCGCACCTGTCGTCGCAGCAGTACTGGCGGCTGCGGATCGGCATCGGCCATCCGCGCGACCTGATTCCGGAAAGCGCGCGCGCCGGCGCGAAGCCCGACGTCGCGAACTTCGTGCTGAAGCCGCCGCGCCGCGAGGAGCAGGACGTGATCGACGCATCGATCGAACGCGCACTCGCCGTGATGCCGATGGTCGTCAAGGGCGAACTCGACCGCGCGACGATGCAGCTGCATCGCAACTGATCTCGGCTCGCACCGGCCCGGTGCACCGGGCCGTCCGCCCCACCGCGACGCGCACATGCGGTAATCTCGACGTTTTGCCCGACAGGAGCCAAGCGGTGAGCCGTTACTGGAGCGACGTCGTTCAGCAACTCGTGCCTTACGTGCCGGGCGAGCAGCCTGCGCTCGCGCACCCCGTCAAGCTGAACACCAACGAGAATCCCTATCCGCCGTCGCCGCGCGTCGTCGCGGCGATCGCACGCGAACTCGGCACGACCGGCGACACGCTGCGCCGCTATCCGGACCCGGTCGCGCGCGCCCTGCGCGAGACGCTCGCGGCCCATCACCGCATCGGGCCCGAGCAGGTATTCGTCGGCAACGGCTCCGACGAGGTGCTCGCGCACACGTTCCAGGCGCTGCTGAAGCACGACCGGCCGCTGCGCTTCCCGGACATCACGTACAGCTTCTATCCGACCTACGCGCGCCTGTACGGCGTCGAGACCACGATCGTGCCGCTCGCGGACGACTTCTCGATCCGCGTCGAAGACTATCTCGACGACGCCGGCGGCGTGCTGTTTCCGAACCCGAATGCGCCGACCGGGCGCGCGCTGCCGCTCGCGGACGTCGAGCGGATCGCGGCCGCGAATCCGTCATCGGTCGTCGTGATCGACGAGGCGTATGTCGACTTCGGTGCGCAGTCGGCGATTACGCTGATCGACCGTCATCCGAACCTGCTCGTCGTGCACACGACGTCGAAGGCGCGCTCGCTCGCGGGCATGCGCGTCGGCTTCGCGTTCGGCGATGCGGCGCTGATCGACGCGCTGAACCGCGTGAAGGACAGCTTCAACTCCTATCCGCTCGACCGGCTCGCGCAGGTCGCCGCGCAGGCCGCGTATGAGGACACCGACTATTTCGACGCGACCTGCCGACGCGTGGTCGACAGCCGGACGCGGCTCACGCACGCGCTCGACGCACTCGGCTTCGACATCGTGCCGTCGGCCGCGAATTTCGTGTTCGCGCGTCATCCCGCGCACGATGCGGGCACGATCGCGGCGAAGCTGAAGGAACGGGAAATTTTCGTGCGGCACTTCCGGCTGCCGAGGATCGACCAGCACCTGCGCATCACGGTCGGCACCGATGCCGAATGCGATGCGCTCGTCGCGGCATTGCGCGAGCTGCTGGCCTGATACGGAAGAACCGGCGCCGGACGGCGCCGATCTGAAAGCGGAACGCGCGCTCGCCAGTCAACGGGCGCGCGTCACCGCCGGATCACGACGCGTCGTCGCCTTTCACGGCGATCAACGCGTGATACTTCTCCATCAATTGCGCGTGCGATTCGTCATGCTGCGGATCGCGCGGAATGCATTCGACCGGACACACCTGCTGGCACTGCGGTTCGTCGAAATGGCCGACGCACTCGGTGCACTTGTTCGGGTCGATCACGTAGATGTCCGGGCCCATCGAAATCGCACCGTTCGGGCACTCGGGCTCGCACACGTCGCAATTGATGCACTCGTCGGTAATCATCAAAGCCATACTGATCTCACTTCTTCAGGCCAACGGCCGGCTTCACGACGAAACCGGCCGGCGCCGCATTACGCGGCAGGGCCTCCCATCGCCGTCACTTTCTCGGTCAGCCACTTTTCGACGGACGGGAACACGAACTTGCTGACATCGCCGCCCAACTGCGCGATTTCGCGCACGATCGTGCCCGAGATGAACTGGTACTGATCGGACGGCGTCATGAACATCGTCTCGACATCGGGCAGCAGGTAGCGGTTCATCCCCGCCATCTGGAACTCATATTCGAAATCGGACACGGCGCGCAGGCCGCGCACGATCACCCGCGCGTTGTTGGTCCGGACGAAATCCTTCAGGAGGCCGGTGAAACTCATCACCTTCACGTTCGGATAATGGCCGAGCACCTCGTTCGCAATCGTCAGACGTTCTTCGAGCGAGAAGAACGGCTTTTTCGCGCGGCTGTCGGCGACGCCTACAACCAGCGTATCAAAAATGCTCGACGCACGCCGCACGAGGTCTTCGTGCCCGCGCGTCAGCGGATCGAACGTACCGGGATACACGGCGACTACCATGTCGCTCCTCCTGTCATCACGCAAACGGGATGGCAGCCGCGCGATGCGCACGCCACTGCCGAGATGGGCATGCGTCGCCTTTGCGGCGCGCCGCCTCGTATGGAACGCGCATTATTCATCATTTTCGCGCCGCAGCAAATGATAGTGAACCGCCCCCGCCTTGCCGTGCTTCACCACCTGCCAGCCGGCGAGCGCGTCATGAGCGGCCGGGTCGAGTTCCGCCCCCGTTTCGACGTACAGCGCGCCGCCCGCCGCGACGAGCGGCGCCGCCAGCGCGATCGAGCGATCGAGCACGGCCGGTTCGCCGAACGGCGGATCGAGGAACACCACGTCGAACGCACCGGGCGTGAGGCCGGCCGCGAGCCGCAGCGCGTCGGCCTCGGCCACCTCGACCGAGCGCGCGCCGAGCTTGTCCTTGATCGCCCGCAGCTGCTGCGCGGCGCGCGGGTGGCGCTCGACCATCACGACGCTCGCCGCGCCGCGCGACGCGGCCTCGAAGCCGAGCGCGCCGGTGCCCGCGAACAGGTCGAGGCAGCGGCGGCCTTCGAGATCCTGGCCGAGCCAGTTGAACAGCGTCTCGCGCACGCGATCGGGCGTCGGCCGCAGGCCGTCGAGATCGAGCACCGCGAGCGGCGTGCGCTTCCAGTCGCCGCCGATGATGCGGATCGTGTGCGGCTTGCCGCGGGCAGGAGGGGCCGCCGGGCGGCCGGAAGAGGAACGGGACATACGGAATATCGACGACGGAGGGACCGGGCGCGCGCAGGGGCGCACCGCCAAACAGGCGCACGTTACCACAGCGGCGGCGCGCACTGACGCGGGCGCCACGCCGCACTGATAAAATGCACGGTTTCGGCCGCCGTGCGCCGCGCCCGCGCGAACGCAGAACGGCCCGTCCAGCGCCCCGCTCTTCTCGGCGGGCCTGCCCTCTTCCCGACGTCAGACCATGTTCAGTTTCTTCAAACGATTCAAGAAATCGCAGGAGCCCGATCCGGCGGAATCGCAATCGGCCGACGCGCAGCAAGCGGACGAATCGTCCGACGCGCCCGCGCTCGAGGCCCCGCCCGCGGCCGAGGTGCCGCAGGCGCCCGCGCAACCGGCCGCACCGGCCGTCGTGATGACGGTCACGCCGACCAACGACGGCCGCGACGAAGTCGTCGAGACGGTCGAGATCGTCCCGCCGCCGCTGCAGGATGCCTCCGCGAAGAAGTCGTGGCTCGCGCGCCTGAAAACGGGGCTCGCGAAGACGGGCTCGAGCATCACCGGCGTCTTCGTCAACACGAAGATCGACGAGGACCTGTACGAGGAGCTCGAAACCGCGCTGCTGATGTCCGACGCGGGCGTCGATGCGACCGAGTACCTGCTCGGCGCGCTGCGCGAAAAGGTGCGCACGGGCCGGCTGACCGACCCGCAGCAGGTGAAGGACGCACTGCACGACCTGCTCGTCGAACTGCTGGCGCCGCTCGAGAAATCGCTGATGCTCGGCCGCGCGCAGCCGCTCGTCATGATGATCACCGGCGTGAACGGCGCGGGCAAGACGACCAGCATCGGCAAGCTCGCGAAGCATCTGCAGAGCTTCGACCAGTCGGTGCTGCTGGCCGCGGGCGACACGTTCCGCGCGGCCGCACGCGAACAGCTCGCGGTCTGGGGCGAGCGCAACAACGTGACGGTCGTGCAGCAGGAAAGCGGCGATCCGGCCGCGGTGATCTTCGATGCCGTCAGCGCCGCGCGCGCGCGCAAGATCGACGTGATGATGGCCGACACGGCCGGCCGCCTGCCGACGCAGCTTCACCTGATGGAAGAGCTGAAGAAGGTGAAGCGCGTGATCTCGAAGGCGCACGACGGCGCGCCGCACGAAGTGCTGCTGGTGATCGACGCGAACACCGGCCAGAACGCGCTCACGCAGGTAAAGGCATTCGACGACGCGCTCGGCCTCACGGGCCTGATCGTCACGAAGCTCGACGGCACCGCGAAGGGCGGGATCCTTGCCGCGATCGCGCGGCAGCGCCCGGTACCCGTCTACTTCATCGGCGTCGGCGAAAAGGTCGAGGACCTGCAGCCGTTCAGCGCGGTGGAATTCGCGGACGCGCTGCTCGGCTGAACCGCGCCGGCACGCATCGCACGGGGCGCCTTCGGGCGCCCTTTTTCATGCGCGCCCGCTCACGCTCGCGGCGGGCGCGCCGCGCTCATTCCGCGTCGGGCTGCACGCCGGGCTCAGCAGCCTTGAACGCATCGAGCGTCGCGGCATGGTCGACGATCCGCTGGATCGTCGGAAAGCGCGTGGTATCGATCGAGAAGCGGTTCGCGTTGAACACCTGCGGCACGAGGCACACGTCGGCGAGCGTCGGCGTGTCGCCGAAGCACAGCTTGCCGGTGCGCGGATCGCCCGCGAGACGCGTCTCGAGCGTCTCGAAGCCGGCCTCGATCCAGTGCCGGTACCACGCGTTCTTCGCGTCCTCGGGCACCTTCAGCGTGTGCTTCAGGTACTTCAGCACGCGCAGGTTGTTGAGCGGATGGATTTCGCACGCGATCTGCAGCGCAACCGCGCGCACGTACGCGCGGTCGACCGGCTGCTTCGGCAGCAGCGCGGGCTCGGGATGGGTTTCCTCGAGATATTCGATGATCGCGAGCGACTGCTGCAGCGTCGCGTCGTCGTCGATCAGCGTCGGCACGACCGCGTCCGGATTCAGCGCGCGGTACGCATCCTTCAATTGCTCTCCGCCGTCGCGCAGCATGTGCACGGGGACATAGTCGAACGGCAGCTGCTTCAGGTTCAGGGCAATCCGCACACGGTACGACGCGGAACTGCGGAAATAGCTGTAGAGCTTCATGGGATGTCTCTCGTAGTCGTATTCGGCCGGCAACGGCACGGGCGCGGCGCAGCCGGCACGCGCACCGCCGGGACCCAGAGTGTAGCGCGGCACGATGCGCGCCTGCGCCCGTGCGATACTCGGGGCATTCCTCACCGCCCACCGCGCGGCCCGCTGCGGGCCGACCGCTCCACGTACCGATGACCGCTTCCCACGATCCCGCCACCGCTCCGTTCCCGTGCGCCCGCTTCATCAAGGAAATCGGCCGCGGCCCGAACGGCGCGCGCGCGCTGTCCGCCGAGGACACGTTCGAGCTCTATCGCGCGATGCTCGACGCGCGCGTGTCGGACGTCGAACTCGGCGCGATCCTGATCGCCTACCGGCTGAAGGGCGAATCCGCCGACGAGCTGGCCGCGATGCTCGCCGCCGCGCAGGCCTCGTTCGAGCCCGTGCACGTGCAGGACGCCGCGTTCCGCCCGGTGGCGATCCCGAGCTACAACGGTGCGCGCAAGCAGCCGAACCTCGTGCCGCTGCTCGCGCTGCTGCTCGCACGCGAAGGCGTGCCGGTGCTCGTGCACGGCGTGGCGCGCGACCCGGGCCGCGTGACGAGCGCGGAAATTTTCTCGGCGTTGTCGCTCGCGCCGTCGACGTCGCACGACGCAATCGAGGACATGCTCGCCGAGCGCCGCGTCGCGTTCGCGTCGATCGAAGTCCTGGCGCCGCGCATCGCACGCCTGCTGTCGATGCGCAGCGTGCTCGGCGTACGCAACTCGACGCACACGCTCGTGAAGATCCTGCAGCCGTTCGCGCCGGCAGGCCTGCGGCTCGTCAACTACACGCATCCGCCGTACCGCGACAGCCTCGCGCAGCTGTTCCGCGATCATCCGGACGCCGCGCTCGGCGGCGCGCTGCTCGCGCGCGGCACCGAGGGCGAAGCCGTCGCCGACACGCGGCGCCAGGTGCAGGTCGACTGGCTGCACGACGGCGTGTGCGACACGCTGATCGAGGCCGAACGTTCGTCGACCGACGCGCCGCCCGTCGCCCTGCCCGAATCGCGCGATGCAGCGACCACGGCCGCGTGGACAGACGCCGTGCTGCGCGGCGAGGTGCCGGTGCCGGACACGGTCGCGCGGCAGGTCGCGACGATCGTGCAGATCGCCCGTATCGCGCGCTGACGGCACGGGCGGCGACCCGCCCCTTTATCCCGACCATTTGACACACTGCCGCATCCTGGCATAGAGTGGTCGCCATGCGTTCCTTTCCGAACACCCTCCGAATTACCTCCGGCCGCCTAGCGCGGCCGCTATCGCTACGACTAGCCTAAGGCTGTCGTAGCGCCGTGTGCTGTCCGCACGGTCCCTCCCAGCAGTACCTCGCAGTACCCCTCTCGTAGTTTTTACAACCGAAGTCGTCAGCATTCGTCCGTCTATCCGTCGGCCGATTCGCGAAGATCATCCGCATCCGCGGCGCCGTTGCGCGCGGCGGTGCGAGGCAGCGCCAACCGTCGCCCATGCCGCCCGTCTTCGCTCGCGACTTGAGACCCGAGGTCCAGAAGATGCAGCGCAATCCGCAAGACAAGTACCGTCCGTTCGAGCCCGTCCGCCTCAATGGCCGCCGCTGGCCGTCCCGCACCATCGAGCGTGCGCCCGTGTGGATGAGCACCGACCTGCGCGACGGCAACCAGTCGCTGATCGAGCCGATGAGCATCGAGCAGAAGCTCGAGTTCTTCGAGATGCTGGTTGCGATCGGGTTCAAGGAGATCGAAGTCGGTTTTCCGTCGGCGTCGCAAACCGACTTCGATTTCGTCCGCAAGCTGATCGACGACAAGCGGATTCCCGACGACGTGACGATCGAGGTGCTCGTGCAGGCGCGCGAAGACCTGATCGCCCGCACGTTCGACGCGCTCGAAGGCGTGCCGCGCGCGATCGTGCACCTGTACAACGCGGTGTGCCCGTCGTTCCGCCGCATCGTGTTCGGGATGTCGAAAAACGACGTGAAGGCGCTCGCGATCGACGGCACGCGCATCATCAAGGAACACGCGGCCGCGCGCCCCGACACGCAGTGGACCTTCCAGTACTCGCCGGAAACCTTCAGCATGACCGAGCTGACGTTCGCACGCGAGATCTGCGACGCGGTCGCGCAGACGTGGCGCCCGACCCGCGATCACAAGATGATCGTCAACCTGCCGGCCACCGTCGAAGCCGCGAGCCCGAACGTGTTCGCCGACCAGATCGAATGGATGGACCGCAACCTCGCGTATCGCGACAGCATCGTGCTGTCCGTGCATCCGCACAACGATCGCGGCACCGCGGTCGCGGCGGCCGAACTCGCGCTGCTCGCGGGCGCCGACCGCATCGAAGGCTGCCTGTTCGGCAACGGCGAGCGCACCGGCAACGTCGATCTCGTCACGCTCGCGCTGAACCTTTACACGCAGGGCATCGACCCGGGCCTCGACTTCTCCGACATCGACGCGGTGCGCCGCGTCGTCGAGCGCTGCAACCAGATTCCCGTGCATCCGCGCCACCCGTACGCGGGCGATCTCGTGTTCACCGCGTTCTCGGGCTCGCACCAGGACGCGATCCGCAAGGGCTTCGCGCAGCAGCGCCCCGACGCGGTCTGGGAAGTGCCGTACCTGCCGATCGACCCGGCCGACCTCGGCCGCAGCTACGACGCGGTGATCCGCGTGAACAGCCAGTCCGGCAAGGGTGGTGCGACGTTCCTGCTCGAACGCGGCATGGGCTTCACGCCGACGCGCCGCGTGCAGATCGAATTCAGCCACGCGGTGCAGACGCTCGCCGACACATCGGGCGAGGAAGTGACGGGCGACGCGATCTGCGCGCTGTTCGCACGCGAATTCTTCGAGACCGACGGTCCGGCCGCGCGCAACGGCAGCGGCGCTCGCTGGCAGAACCGCGAGATCGCGGCAGCGGCGCCCGCCGCCGATGCGACGCCCGAAGACACCGTGCGACGTTTCGCCGCGGCATTCGCGGCGGCCGCCGGCGCCGCGATCGACGTGGCGTCGTGCGAATCCGTGCGCACGACGGACGGACGGTTCGCGGTATCGGCCGGCTGCCGGGTCGGCGACGCGCCGCTGCGGCACGGCGTCGGCCTGCATGCCGATGCGGCGAGCGCCGCGCTCGACGCGGTCGTCAGCGCGATCAACCGCTCGGCCTGGCACTGCGCGGATCGCCGCGCGGCAGCCTGACGGCCGGCATCGACTCATGGTTTCAAACGTCAGCGAGCGGGGCGTGACCGCCCGTGCGCCGCGCGATCCGCGCCGCACGGGCCAGCAAAAAGCGGCCCAGAAGGCCGCTCGATCGGGAGACACGAAAAGGAGCGCGACGCGCGCTCATGTCTCGGTTGCGCACCGCGTCGCCTGCCACGCGAGCAGGCACCAGCGCCCCTGCTCCTCGGTATGGACGGACGTATAGGCAATCGGAAATACCAGGCCGCCGTTGTTCGTTTCCATCTCGATCAACGCGCGCCCGGTGACGACGCAGGTTTCGCCGCCGGCCGGCAGCACGTCCTGCGACTGGATCTCGATCTGGCGGTAGCGGCGGCGACCGGCGACGATGGCATCGATGAACTGCTGCTTGGTTTCGCGTTTGCCGTTGGTGTGTACGAAGAACACCTTGTCCGACAGCAGCGCGTCGAGCGCCTCGCCGTCCCCGTCCACCATCGCCCGGAACCGATCGCGCTCGAGCGCGCGGATCGCATCGACCACCTTCGCCATCGCCTGACTCCTCGGCAACGCGCCCGCCGTGCGCGGGCGTGCGGATCAGAAGTTGTACTGCACGTAGAACTGGTGGAAATTTATACCAGGATTCGGCTCTTTGATACCCGCGTTAGACACATGTTCAAAACGGTAGCCGACCTGATACTGTTGCCGTTGGCCGAACTGCACGCCGACGCCCGCGGTCGGTGCGAACTGGAACGCGGTCGATAGCGAGAAATTGTTCGAAATCGTCGGATGAGTCAGGAGCCGGACGCCACCGCCGGCCTCGATGAACGGGCGAACCTCCCCCGCGCTCCTGATGAAGCGGAACATCGGCGTGACGCCGAATTCGCCGATGCTGCTGTGGACGTTGCCGCCCGTGTGCCAGTAGCCGACGTGCCCTTCGACGACGAACGCGAAGTGCCAGCCGCCGACCTGCCACCAGTTCCAGCCCGGATCCCACACGACACCGAGATCGCCCTTGTCGATCCCGCGGCGATCCGAAAACCCGCCGCCCGCCTGGATCCCCCATCGATCCGCGAACGCCGCGCCCGATCCGCCCAGAAGTGACGCCGCCAGCAACGCATGCAGCGCAAGCCGGCTGCGGGGTCGGCGATTCTTCTTGTTGTTCATTCTGACACTCCAACTTTTTGGGTTGAATGGAGCCGGCCGCGACGGCCTGGCCCGAGCGAACTGAATGGTATGGTAAAGGACTTTTCGGATCGGCATCACGAAGCGAAATGGCTTCCTTCCAAAACGACAAAAATCGAAATCGTCTACCGATTACCATCAGAAACAACGGCTTACGGAACTTCGCGCCCCACCCCGTGTCGCAGATTAGACTATCGATTCGACTTCTTTGATAGAAAAATCGGGAACTCGGATGCCCCCGCCCGCTCTAAGGAATTAGCACTCGTCTTGCGGGAGTGCTAAGATGGCCCACGGAATCTCATTCGAGACCGGGGGTTTGTCCCTGATTCCAAAGGAGTTTTTAGTGAGCAACGCCCTGACCCTCCCGAACACCCTGAGCCCGGCGCCGGCCAAGGCCGAATCGGCAGGCTCGCTGGCGCTCGCAGCCCAATCGATGTTGCCCGGCCAGCTCGGCAACATCGACGCGTATATCCAGGCCGTCAACCGCATCCCGCTGCTGACCGCCGAAGAGGAACGCCAGTACGCAACCGAATTCCGTGAAGACAACAACCTCGACTCGGCGCGCCGCCTCGTGCTGTCGCACCTGCGTCTGGTCGTGTCGATCGCGCGCAACTATCTCGGCTACGGCCTGCCGCACGGCGACCTGATCCAGGAAGGCAACATCGGCCTGATGAAGGCGGTGAAGCGCTTCGACCCGGCGCAAAACGTGCGCCTGGTGTCGTACGCGATCCACTGGATCAAGGCCGAGATCCACGAGTACATCCTGCGCAACTGGCGCATGGTGAAGGTCGCGACGACGAAGGCGCAGCGCAAGCTGTTCTTCAACCTGCGCAGCCACAAGAAGTCCATGCAGGCGATGACGCCCGAGGAAATCGACGGTCTCGCGCAGGAGCTCAACGTCAAGCGCGAAGAAGTGACCGAGATGGAAACGCGCCTGTCGGGCGGCGACATCGCGCTCGAGGGCCAAGTGGAAGACGGCGAGGAGTCGTACGCGCCGATCGCCTACCTGGCCGACTCGCACAACGAGCCGACCGCCGTGCTCGCCGCACGTCAGCGCGACATGCTGCAGACGGACGGCATCGCGCAGGCGCTCGAGGCGCTCGATGCGCGCAGCCGCCGCATCATCGAGGCGCGCTGGCTGCACGTCGACGACGACGGCTCGGGCGGCTCGACGCTGCACGATCTCGCGGCCGAATTCGGCGTATCCGCGGAACGCATCCGCCAGATCGAAGCGAGCGCGATGAAAAAGATGCGCACTGCCCTCGCCGAATACGCGTAAATCCCCGGCGATTCAGAGCGCCTCATCGAAAACCGCTGCCCCTCCGGCAGCGGTTTTTTTTCGCCCGTCTTTTCGCGTGTTTTCACACGCTTCCGCGCGTGTTTTTCCGCCTGCTTTTCCGCCTGTTTCTCCGCCGATTAATTGACCTGATTCATCAGGTATATGGTCGTTTCCGGGCCCCTTCCGCATAAGCTTGATCTGCCTCAACTTTTGCCCCGCGTTTCGCGACGGTCTGCCGCAGCGCAGCACTCGGCATCGGAAAGCCGTCCTTTTAAAATTGGCATGTCTGGCGCAAAAGGATTAAAACAGCTTCACGGCCGTCATAAATCCGACGTAAAGTCGCCCCAAATCCGACGTAAATCGATTCAGGATAATCGCCTTGATCTCGATCAATAAAAGGCCTGCGCCGCCGTCGTCCCCGCGACCGCCCGGCACGATCGGCTGGCGCGCGCGCATCGCCGCGTGGGCACGCGGCCCGACCCTCGCCCGCGACATCACCCTGGTGCTGATCGTCAAGCTGATCCTCCTGATGTCGCTCAAATACGCATTCTTCAATCATCCGCAGGCCGAGCACATGTCGCTTCCGCCTGCCGCCGTGGCCGAGAAGCTGCTCTCGGTACCGGCGCCTGCATCTACCGAGGGAGACCACCATGATAAGTAGTGAAGTCGTCGATCTGTCACGTCTGCAGTTCGGCATCACGGCGCTCTACCACTTCCTGTTCGTGCCGTTGACGCTCGGCCTGTCCTGGCTGCTCGTCATCATGGAAGCCGTCTACGTGATGACCGGCAAACAGGTCTACAAGGACATGACCCAGTTCTGGGGCAAGCTGTTCGGGATCAACTTCGCGATGGGCGTGACGACCGGCATCACGCTCGAATTCCAGTTCGGTACGAACTGGTCGTACTACTCGCACTATGTCGGCGACATCTTCGGCGTGCCGCTCGCGGTCGAAGGCCTGATGGCGTTCTTCCTCGAATCGACGTTCGTCGGCCTGTTCTTCTTCGGCTGGAACCGCCTGTCGAAGGTCAAGCACCTGATGGTCACGTTCCTCGTCGCGCTGGGCTCGAACCTGTCCGCGCTGTGGATCCTCGTCGCCAACGGCTGGATGAACAACCCGGTCGGCGCCGAGTTCAACTATCAGACGATGCGCATGGAGATGACGAGCCTGTTCGACGTGCTGTTCAACCCCGTCGCGCAGGTAAAGTTCGTGCACACCGTGTCGGCCGGCTACGTGTCGGCGGCGATGTTCGTGCTCGGCGTGTCGTCGTGGTACCTGCTGAAGAAGCGCGACGTCGACTTCGCGCTGCGCTCGTTCGCGGTCGCGGCCGGCTTCGGCCTCGCGGCGACGCTGTGCGTGATCGTGCTTGGCGACGAATCGGGTTATACGACCGGCGAAGTGCAGAAGATGAAGCTCGCCGCGATCGAATCCGAATGGGAAACGCAGCCGGCGCCCGCCTCGTTCACGCTGATCGGGATTCCGAACCAGGAAGAACAGCGCACCGACTACGCGATCAAGATCCCGTACGCGCTCGGCCTGATCGCGACGCGCTCGATCGACGAACCGGTGATCGGCCTGCGCGAACTCGCGAAGCACAGCGAGGAGCACATCCAGAGCGGGATGGTCGCGTACGGCGCGCTGCAGAAGATCAAGCAGGGCGACACGAGCGACGCGACCCGCGCGCTGTTCGACCAGCACAAGCAGTATCTCGGCTACGGGCTGATGCTCAAGCAGTTCACGCCGAACGTGGTCGATGCAACGCCCGAGCAGATCAAGGCCGCCGCGAAGAAGACGATCCCGCCGGTCGCGCCCGTGTTCTTCTCGTTCCGGATCATGGTGGCCCTCGGCTTCCTGTTCGTCGCGACGTTCATTGCCGCGTTCTGGTTCTGCGCGCGCCGCGAACTGCTGCAGGACAACCGCCGCTGGTTCCTGCGCTATGCGGTGTGGGCGATCCCGCTGCCGTGGATCGCGATCGAATTCGGCTGGATCGTCGCCGAACTCGGCCGCCAGCCGTGGACGATCGCCGGCGTGCTGCCGACGCACCTGTCCGCGTCGAGCCTGCAGCCGTCCGACCTGTACCTGAGTCTCGCGGGCTTCATCCTGTTCTACACCGCCCTGTTCGTCATCGAGATCAAGCTGATGTTCAAGTACGCGCGCCTCGGCCCGTCGTCGCTGCATACCGGCCGCTATCACCACGAACTCGCGGCCGCCAGCGAGCGCGCCCCGGCGTGAGCACGCACCTGAAACCGAACAAGGAATCGCTATGGACTATGCAACTCTCAAGCTGATCTGGTGGCTGCTCGTCGGCGTACTGCTGATCGGCTTCGCCGTCACCGACGGCTTCGACATGGGCGCGACCGCACTGCTGCCGTTCCTCGGCAAGACCGACGACGAGCGCCGCATCATCGTCAACACCGTCGGCGCGACGTGGGAAGGCAACCAGGTGTGGCTGATCACGGCCGGCGGCGCGATGTTCGCCGCCTGGCCGCTCGTCTACGCCGCGTCGTTCTCCGGCTTCTACTTCGCGATGCTGCTCGTGCTGTTCGCGCTGTTCTTCCGGCCGGTGGGCTTCGACTACCGCAGCAAGCGGCCCGATCCGCGCTGGCGCGCCGGCTGGGACTGGGGCCTGTTCGTCGGCGGCTTCGTGCCGGCGCTCGTGTTCGGCGTCGCGTTCGGCAACCTGCTGCAGGGCGTGCCGTTCAAGTTCGACAGCGACCTGCGCGTGACCTACTACGGCGGCTTCTGGGCGCTGCTGAACCCGTTCGCGCTGCTGTGCGGGCTCGTCAGCCTCACGATGCTCGTCGCGCACGGCGCCGCGTTCATCAAGATGAAGACCGACGGCGTGATCGCGCGCCGTGCGTCGATCGCGCTGCGCGTGGCGTCGTTCCTCGCGGTCGTGCTGTTCGCGCTGGCCGGCGTGCTGATCGCATCGTATGTCGGCGGTTTCCACATCACGCACGCCGCGCCGAACGACACCGTCGCGAACCCGCTGCTCAAGGACGTCGCCGCCGGCTCGGGCCTGTGGCTCGCGAACTACGGCGAATTCCCGTGGATGATCGCGGCGCCCGTCGTCGGCATCGCGGGCGGCCTGCTCGCGATGCTGCTCGCCGGTTCGAAGCAGGAGAAGACGGCGTTCTTCTGCACGGGGCTGATGATCGCCGGCGTGATCCTGACCGCGGGCTTCTCGATGTTCCCGTTCATCATGCCGTCGTCGCTCGACCCGCGCAGCAGCCTGACCGTGTGGGATTCGACGTCGAGCCACATGACGCTGCAGGTGATGCTGTTCGCGGTGATCGTGTTCCTGCCGATCGTGCTGCTCTACACGAGCTGGGTGTATCGCGTGATGCGCGGCAAGGTCACGCGCCAGACGCTCGAGGAAAACAAGCACTCGATGTATTGAAGAACCGGGCCGGGGCGCGCCCGCGCCCTCGCCCACCGTTTCGCAAGGAGTCGGACCATGTGGTATTTCAGCTGGATTCTCGGTATCGGCGTCGCGCTGTCGTTCGGCATCGTCAACGCGATGTGGCTCGAAGCGCGGCAGAAGGCCCAGGAAGCGCCCGCGCGCGCGCGCCGCGACTGACGATGCCCGCCTGACACGTGCGGCCGAGCGCGCCGCCGCCGTCCGGAACGAACCTCGCCTCGTGCGAGGTTTTTTTTCGTCCGCCCCGTGCGGACAGGCGCTTCACGTCGATGCCAATTTAGCGCCAGATTGATACCACTTGAATACCAATAAAAGGTTTCATAAGATCGTTGGACACGGCCGCCGACAGGCCGATTCCTTCTGGTGGGGGAGACATGCGAATCCCGTATGTGGCGCGCGCCTGCGCGCCGTGTCGACGTCCGCGCACCGCGGCGTCTGCCGTCGCGCTCATGCGCGGCCGGCCGCGTGCCGTCGGCTGCGGCTGCAGTTGCGTCCACACCGCGGCGATTGCCGCGCACCGACGATGATCATGCGCACACCACCCCGCCGATCCGATCGGCACGCGTGTCCGCCTCCCGTTCCGTAACGCACGCCTTTGCGTGCAGCGTGCGCGCGGTGCGGCCGTATCGCCCCGCGTGCCGGTATCTCCCGCAGCGCCACTGAAAGACCCGATCGCAGCGACGTCGCCCCACGACGCCGCTACGCCCCCTTTTTTGTGAGGAGTTCGAATGAAGCGCACCTTGCCATCCCTCATTGCCGGCCTGCTGATCGCGGTGCTGCCGCCCGCTGCGATCTCCGCGCAGCCGGCATCGCCCCCCGCCATCGCAATCGCCGGCACCGCGCAGTCGGGCGCATCGGCGGCCAGCCTTGCGACGCTGCTGTCGAACGGCCTCGCGTTGCGCGTGGCCGTCGACAACAACCATGCGGCCACGGCCGGCGTGCCGTGCGCCGATCTCGGCGCCGACGGCGCGGCCTGCGCGACGGGCCGCCTGATCCTGCAGAACCGCGGCCACCAGGCAATCGCCGACGGCGGCTGGAAGCTCTACCTGCACAGCATCCGCCGGCTGCTGCGAATCGACCGCCCGGGCTTCGCGCTGCGGCGGCTCACCGGCGACCTGTACGAACTGACGCCGCAGCCGGGCTCGGTGCGGCTCGCACCCGGCGAGCGCATCGAGCTGCCGTTCGTCGCCGAATACTGGCTGCTGCGTTACAGCGACGTGATTCCGCGCCCGTATGTCGTCGTCGACGGCGCGCCGCCGGCCGTGCTCCGCTACAACGACACCGACGACGAACTGCGCTACGTCGAATCGCTGCCGGCCGACGCGCAGAACAACTCGACCGGCAATGCGCCGCCCGTCGCCGCACGGCCCGACGCGAGCCGCGCGCTGCCGAGCGTGAAGCGCGAACAGCCGCTGCCCGGCACGCTCGACCTGCGCGGCGTCGAACTCGCGCTGCCGGACCTGCCGGACGCGCAGGTCGCGGCGCTGCGCGACCGCGCGACGACCCTCGGGCTCGACGGCGCGCGCGTGCCGGTGCGCGGCGCCGTCGCGCCGCGCCGGCTGCCGGCCGACATCGCGACGCCGGGCGGCTACCGGCTCGCGATCGGGCCGCGCGGCGTGCTGATCGAAGGCTACGACCGCGCGGGCCTCTACTACGGCGTGCAGACGCTCTACTCGCTCGCACCGGCCGGCGGCGGGCCGATCCCCGCGATGCTCGTCGAGGATGCACCGCGCTTCACTCATCGCGGGATGCACGTCGACCTCGCGCGCAACTTCAAGCACCCGGCGACGCTGCGCCGCCTGATCGACCAGATGAGCGCATACAAGCTCAACCGCCTGCACCTGCACCTGTCCGACGACGAAGGCTGGCGCATCGAGATTCCCGGCCTGCCCGAGCTGACCGAGATCGGCGCTCGCCGCTGCCACGACCCGAGCGAGACGCGCTGCCTGCTGCCGCAGCTCGGCTCGGGACCGGACAACCGTTCGGGCGGCGGCTACCTGACGCGTGACGACTACGTCGCGCTCGTGCGCTACGCGGCCGCACACTTCGTGCAGATCATTCCCGAGATCGACATGCCCGCGCATGCGCGTGCGGCCGTCGTGACGATGGAGGCGCGCTACCGGCGGCTGCATGCGGCCGGCCGCGAGCAGGAGGCGAACGCGTACCGGCTGCTCGATCCGCAGGACACGACGAACCTGACGACGGTGCAGTTCTACGACCGGCGCAGCGACCTGAACCCGTGCGTGCCGGGCGCGCTCAATTTCGCGTCGAAGGTGATCCGCGAGATCGCGGCGATGCACGCGGACGCGCAGGCGCCGCTGCACACCTGGCACTACGGCGGCGACGAAGCGAAGAACATCTTCCTCGGCGGGGGCTTCCAGCCGCTGAACGGCACCGATCCCAACAAGGGGCGCATCGACCTCGCCGCGCAGGACAAGCCGTGGGCGCGTTCGCCCGCGTGCACGGCGCTGCTCCAGCGCGGCGAGATCAAGTCGATCGACGAGCTGCCGACGCGCTTCGCGAAACAGGTGAGCGCGGCCGTCAACGCGAACGGGATCGACACGATGGCCGCGTGGCAGGACGGCATCAAGCATGCGAACGGGCCGCAGGACTTCAGCACGCGCCACGTGATGGTGTCGCTGTGGGACACGATCTTCTGGGGCGCGTCGGACAGCGCGCGCGACCTGAGCGGCAAGGGCTACCTGACGGTGCTCGCGCTGCCCGACTACCTGTACTTCGACTTCCCGTACACGCTCAACCCGCGCGAGCGCGGCTACTACTGGGGCTCGCACGCGACGGACGAGTACAAGGTGTTCTCGCTCGCGCCGGAGAACCTGCCGCAGAACGCCGAGGTGATGGGCGACCGTGACGGCAATCCGTTCGAGGTGACCGGCACGGGCCCCGCGCCGCGTATCGAAGGCATGCAGGGCCAGGCGTGGGGCGAGGTGATGCGCAACGACACCTTCCTCGAATACATGGCCTATCCGCGACTGCTCGCGCTCGCCGAGCGCGCGTGGCACCGGGCCGACTGGGAGCTGCCGTATGCGGCCGGCGTGCGCTTCAAGCGCGGCGACACGCATCACGTCGACACGGCCGCGCTGCAGCGCGACTGGGCCGGCTTCGCGACGCTGCTCACGCAACGCGAACTGCCGAAGCTCGACCGCGCCGGTGTCGGCTACCGGAAGCCGACCTTCACGCTGACGAATCCGTGATCGGCTGAACGCACGGACGACGCGCGAGGCGGGCGAACGCAGCGCGCCATCGCCCGCGCCAAGGAAAAACGGCTTGCGACGCGTACGTCGCAAGCCGTTTTCGTTTTACCGCCCGGCCGGACCCGCCGCGCGGATCCGGCCGGTGTTCATCGCATCAGGCCGGTTGCGCGGCCGCGCCACCGCTCGACGGCGGCAGGCGCGCGCCGAGCTGTTCGGCATAGCGTGCGGCCGCGTTGCCGCAGACGATGTGGAACGTGTCGAGCGACACCCATGCGACGTCGAGCGCAGCGAGGCGATCGCGATCGACCGCCGACGGATCGCGCACGACGACGCGCAGGCGCGTGGTCGCCACCGCGTCGAGCGATGCGACGTTGGTCGCACCGCCGAACACCGCGAGCCAGCGCGCCGGTTCCGGGTCGAGCGGGCCGGCGGCCGCGCCCGTGACGGGCTGCGCGGCGGCGGCCGTCGCGGTCGACGCGACACCGGTCGCGCCGCTGCCGATCGCGGCACGCATCTCGTCGGCGATGATGTCCGCTTCCGGCCCGATGATCACCTGCACGCTGTTGCCGCCGCGCTTGAGCACGCCGCGCGCGCCGATCGACTTCAGTTCCGGCTCCGAGACCTTCTCCGGATCGACGACGGTCAGGCGCAGGCGCGTCGTGCAGGCGTCGACGACCGACAGGTTGGCCGCACCGCCGAGTGCCGCGATGTAGCGTTGCGCGCGCGGTGCGGCGGCCGTCGCAGCGGCGCCGGCCGCCGGCGCGACGAAGCCGCCCGATGCATACGATTCGGCGGCCGCATCGGCCGATGCCGGCTCGCGGCCCGGCGTCGCCATGTTGAACTTGCGGATGAAGAAGCGGAACAGCCCGTAGTACGCGACGCCATACGCGATGCCGAGCGGAATCGCGATCCAGCCCTTCGTCGACAGCCCGTAGTTCAGCACGTAGTCGATCGCGCCGGCCGAGAACGTGAAGCCGAGCTTCACGCCGAGGATCTGGCAGATCGCGAGCGACAGCCCCGTCAGCACCGCATGGATCACGTACAGCACCGGTGCGAGGAACATGAAGCTGAATTCGATCGGCTCGGTCACGCCGGTCAGGAACGACGTCAGTGCCATCGAGAACAGCAGGCCGCCGACCATCGCGCGGCGTTCCTTCGGCGCCTCGTGCAGCATCGCGAGACACGCCGCCGGCAGGCCGAACATCATGATCGGGAAGAAGCCGGCCATGAAGGTGCCTGCAGTCGGGTCGCCCGCGAAGAAGCGGTGCAGGTCGCCGTGCACGATCTCGCCGCCGGCCGGCGGCGTGAAGTTGCCGAACACGAACCACGCGAGCGAGTTGATGATGTGGTGCAGGCCCGTGACGAGCAGCAGGCGGTTCAGGAAGCCGAACACGAACGCACCGATCGCGCCCGCCGTCGTCAGCCACTGGCCGGCCGCGTCGATCACATGCTGGACCGGCTGCCACACGTATCCGAACACGATGCCGAGTACCACGCACACCAGCCCCGTGATGATCGGCACGAACCGCTTGCCGCCGAAGAACGCGAGGTAGTCCGGCAGCTTGATGTCCTTGTAGCGGTTGTACAGCAGGCCCGCGACGACACCCGCGATGATCCCGGACAGCACGCCCATGTTCAGCTTGGGATCGATATCCTTCATGATCGCGGTTTCGATCAGGTAGCCGATCGCGCCCGCGAGCGCCGCCACGCCGTTGTTGTCCTTCGCGAAGCCGACCGCCACGCCGATCGCGAACAGCAGCGGCAGGTTGTCGAAGATCGCGCCGCCGGCGTCGGCGATCATCTTGATGTTGAACACGTCCGGCTGGCCGAGTCGCAGCAGGATGCCGGCGACCGGCAGTACCGCGATCGGCAGCATCAGTGCCCGGCCCAGGCCCTGTATTTTCAGAAACGGATTCCCGTTCATTCAGTCCTCCAATCCTTGTCTCGTCGTTGATCGTCGTTGAGCTGATGGCTTTCGTCGTAATACGGGTCGCGAACCTGCCGCCGACGTTCAGTCGAGCGGCCAGACCTCGCGACTTGCTGCCCTTACCGCCTGTGCCGAATCGAGCGCGAGCAGGTCCTGCGCGCGCTGACGGCACAACTGGTAATCGAGACGGCGCACACGCGCCTTGATGCCCGGCACCGATACGGGGTCGACCGACAGTTCGGTCACGCCGAGGCCCACCAGGATCGGCACCGCGAGCGGATCGCCGCCGAGGGCGCCGCACACGCCGACCCACTTGCCGTGCTTCGCGGCGCCGCGCACCGCGATGTCGACCAGGCGCAGCACGGCCGGATGCAGGCCGTCGGATTGCGCGGCCAGGTCGGCCTGGCAGCGGTCCATCGCGAGCGTGTACTGCGTCAGGTCGTTGGTGCCGATCGACAGGAAATCCGCGTGCTGCGCGAGCTGGTCGGCCAGCAGCGCGGCTGACGGTACCTCGATCATCACGCCGACCTCGATCGGCTCGGTGCGGCCCTGCGCACGCGCGAATTCGTCGATGCGCCTGCGCAGCCGCACGAGCTCGCCCGCGTCGGTGACCATCGGCAGCAGGATGCGCACCGCGCCGAACGGCTTCACCGCGAGCAGGCCCTGCAGCTGGTCGTCGAGCAGATCGGGGCGCACCTGCGCGAGGCGGATGCCGCGCAGGCCGAGCGCCGGGTTCGGTTCGGGCGGCAGCGTCAGGTAGTCGACTTCCTTGTCGGCGCCGACGTCGAGCGTGCGGATGATCGCGGTGCGACCCTGCAGCGCGTCGACGATCGACTGGTAGCTCTGCTGGTGTTCGACGACCGTCGGTGCGGCCTGGCGATGGATGAACATCAGCTCGGTGCGCAGCAGGCCGACCGCGTCGGCGCCGTTGTCGACCGCGGTGTTCGCGTCGTCGAGCGTCGCGATGTTCGCGGCAACCTCGATCGCGCGGCCGTCGACCGTCTCTGCTGCGACACCGGCCAGTTGCCGGTTCGCCTCGCGCACGCCGTCCAGGCGCTGGCGCTCGTGCCGCGCGCGTTCGACGTCGAGGGCGGTCGGCGCGTGTTCGAGCCGGCCCGCGCTCGCATCGACGACGACCTGCGTGCCGTCCGGAATCGCGTACAGCGCATCGCCGACCGCGACCAGCGCCGGAATGCCGAGCTGCCGCGCGATGATCGCCGCGTGCGACGTCGCGCCGCCGCGCGCCATCACGAGCGCGGTCACGCGCTGGCGATCGAGCGACGAAAGATCGGACGGCGTGAATTCCTCGGCCGCGAGCACGGCCTCGTCGGGCAGCGCACGCGCGGCGCCGTTCGTGTGGCCGAGCGCGCGCAGCACGCGCTTCTCGATGTCGCGCAGGTCGGCCGCGCGTTCGGCGAGCAGCGCGTCGTCGAGCTTCGACAGCGTGTCGATCTGCGTGCGGATCGTCGCGCGCCATGCAAAGCCCGCGCTCTTGCCGAGGCTGATCAGGTCGCGCGCCGCGTCAATCAGCGTCGGATCCTCGAGCAGCACGCGATGCACCGCGAAGATGCCCGCTTCGCCGACCGCGCCGCGCGCCGATGCGTTGCGCACCGTTTCGTCGAGTTCGGCATCGACCGCCTTCAGCGCCTGGTCGAGCTGGCGGCTTTCGGCGGCCGGTGTGCCGGCCGCCTGCTCGGGCGGCACGATTTCCGCATGGTCGAGACGCACCAGCGTGCCGACCGCGATGCCGGGCGCCGCGCACACGCCGGCGAGCGTGTTCGGATCGATGGGTGCGCCAGTGTTGCGTGCGATCGTCTGCGGCACGGGCGACGACATCCGCGCCGGCCGCTCCTCGACTTCGCCGTGCGCTTCGCGCAGCAGCTCGTGCTCGACCGCCTCGACGGCCTGTTGCGCGTGCGCGCCGCGGCCGACGAGTTCGACCGTCGCGCCTTCGCCAGCGCCCAGGCCGAGCAGGCCGACGACGCTCGCGATCGACGCCTTGCGGCCGTCGAACAACACGTCGACGGTCGCGTCGAACCCGCGCACGGCTTCACGCGCACGCGCGGCCGGCCGCGCATGCAGACCGCCCGGCTGCGCGAGCACGATCTCGCGGCGCACTTCGTTCATGGCCGCCGCGCCGGTTTGCGCCGCCTGCGCAGCGGCTGCGCCCTTGCCGCGCAGCGCGAGCAGCGGCGTCTCGCCGGCCGTCGCGAAACCGCTCGCGCGATCGACGACCTCGAACGCGTCGGAGTTCGCGATCGCGACCACCGACACGAGCGAATGCGCATTGCGCGCCACCGCGTCCTGGTCGAACTCGATCAGCAACGCGCCGGCTTCGACGCGAGCGCCGGCCTCGACGTGCGCGATGAAGCCCTGCCCGTTCAGCTCGACCGTGTCGATGCCGATGTGCAGCAGCACTTCCGCGCCTTGCGGCGTCGTGATCGTCACCGCATGGCCCGTGCGCGCGAGATGCGACACGACGCCCGCGCACGGCGCGACGAGTTTGCCCGCGAGCGGGTCGATGCCGATGCCGTCGCCGAACATCCCGCCGGAGAACACCGGATCGGGCACGTCGGCCAGCGCGACGATCGGCCCCGTCATGGGGCTAAGCAGGACGATCTGATCGTGGGTGGGGCTCTTCAACTGGGACTCCTCGGCGCGTCTCATCGGCTGTCTCGGCTATCAGTGCGTTTCGGTGACTTTGTTCAGGTGGCGCGGCGTGTCGGGATTGCGGCCGCGCGCGACGGCGAGATCGGCTGCCATCACGTAGAACGAAAGAATGGCGGCGATCGGGTCGAGCGCCGGATGGGCGGACTGCGCGAGCGGCAGCACGGTGCCCGATACGCCGGGCGTGCCGGCGGGCGCCGCGAGCAGCACGGCCGCGCCGCGGGCGCGCATGTCGTCGGCGAGCTGCAGCAGGCCGGCCTGCTCGGGGCCCGGCGGCGCGAACACGAGCAGCGGATAGTCGCGGTCGATCAGCTCCATCGGGCCGTGGCGGACTTCGGCGCTCGAGAACGCCTCGGCCTGGATGCCGGACGTTTCCTTCAGCTTCAGCGCGGCTTCCTGCGCGATCGCGAGGCCGAGGCCGCGGCCGATGACGATCATCCGCTCGACGCCCGCGAGCGCGGCGACGGCCTGCGACCAGTCGAGCCGGCCGGCCTGCGCGAGCACGTCGGGCAAGCCGCGCAATGCGGTGATCAGCGCGGCGTCGCGCTGCCAGTACGCGACGATCTGCGCGGACAGCGACAGCATCGCGATATAGCTCTTCGTCGCGGCGACCGACAGTTCGGGGCCGGCGAGCAGCGGCAGCTGGTGCTCGCATGCATCGGCGAGCGGCGACGGCAGCACGTTCACGGCGGCGACGGTGCGCGCGCCGGCTTCGCGCAGCGCGGCCATCGTGTTGACGAGATCGGGGCTCTTGCCCGACTGGGAGAACGCGATCGCGAGTTGATCCTGCACCTTCAGCGGCGCCTGCTGCAGCGTCGCGACCGACATCGGCAGCGACGCGACCGGCACGCCGAGGCGGCTCATCGTCAGGCTCGCGAAATAGCTCGCGGCGTGATCCGAGCTGCCGCGTGCGACCGTCAGCGCGACGGCCGGCGGGTGATCGAGCAATTGGCCGGCGAGCGCTTCGACGCGCGAGGTGTCGGCGATCTGCGCGGCGACGACCTGGGCGGACTCGCGCGCTTCCTTAAGCATATTCGACAATCGATTCTCCTTCGACGTAGGTCGCGGTGAGGTTCAGGTCGCGGTCGAACACCGCGAGGTCGGCCCATGCGCCGCGCTCGAGGCGGCCGCGATCGGCGACGCCGAGGTAGTCGGCCGCGTAGCGCGACATCCGGTTCGACACGTCGGCGATCGGCAGGCCGAGCGACACGAGGTTGCGCAGCGCCTGGTCCATCGTCAGCGTGCTGCCGGCGAGCGTGCCGTCGGCCAGCCGCACGCCGCCGAGGCACTTCGTCACGTGCTGGCTGCCGAGGCGGTATTCGCCGTCGGGCATGCCGGTGGCCGACGTGCTGTCGGTCACGACGTACAGGCGCGGAATCGCGCGCAGCGCGGCACGAATCGCGCCCGGGTGCACGTGCAGCAGGTCGGGGATGATTTCCGCGTATTCGGCGTGAGCAAGCGCCGCGCCCACCAGGCCCGGATTGCGGTGATGCAGCGGCGACATCGCGTTGAACAGGTGCGTGAAACCGCATGCGCCGTGCTTGAGCGCGGCGACCGCGTCGTCGTAGGTCGCGAGCGAGTGGCCGAGCTGCACGCGCACGCCGCGCGCGGCCATCTCGCCGATGATCTCGATGTGGCCCGCGATCTCCGGCGCGAGCGTGACGACGCGGATCGGCGCGATCGACAGGTACTTCAGCACTTCGTCGAGCACGGCCGATACGGCCGCGTCGGGCTGCGCGCCGAGCTTGCCGGGATTGATGTACGGCCCTTCGAGGTGCACGCCGAGCACGCGCGCGCCGCCCGGCGTACGCGTGCGCGCAACGGTGCCGAGGTTCGCGACGACCTGCATCAGCTCGTCGCGCGGCGCGGTCATCGTCGTCGCGAGCAGGCTCGTCGTGCCGAATTGCGCGTGCGTGCGGGCGATCGTCTCGATCGCGTCGCCGCCTTCCATCACGTCGGCGCCGCCGCCGCCGTGCACGTGCAGGTCGATGAAGCCGGGCAGGATGTACGGCGAGTCGTTCTTCGCGGGATCGACGGGCGTGCCGTCGAGCGTGGTGATGCGGCCGTTCTCGCTATCGAGCGAACCGTGAATCCAGCCGTCGGGGGTGAGGATGTTTCCAGTCAGCATGACGTTCTCTTGATGATCTGGTGACGCGGGCATCCGCGTCGTGATTTGCAAATTCGGTGCGATTCATTGCGCGCGATTGCGTTCCATCGCGCGTCAGCGTTTCAGTTCGGCGACGAAGTCGTAATAGTCGTCGCGGCAATACGTTTCAGTCACTTCGATCGCGCGCTGGTCGGCGCCGTAGCCGATTCGCGTGATCACCAGCAGCGCCGAGCCCGGCTTCACCGCCATCCATTTCGCGATCGCATGCGGCGCATTCGCCGCGCGAAAGTGCTGCAGCGCGCGCACGACGGTCATGCCGCGCGCGTCGAGGAATTCGTACAGCGACGCGCCGAGCGCCTGCGGATCGGGCACCACCGCGGCCGGCAGCGTCGAATGCTCGACGGCCATCACGATGCCGTCCGCGCGGCGCAGCCGTTCGAGCCGCGCCACCGACGCGCCTGGCGCGAGGCCGAGCCGCGTGATCTCGTCGCGGCTCGCGGTGCGCAGCGTGCGCGACAGCCACACCGAATCGGGCACGAAGCCGCGCTGCTGCATCTTCGCGGTGAAGCCGACGAGGCGCGACAGCGGATCGGCGACACGCGGCGTGATGAAACTGCCGGCCCCGCGCGCCCGCTTGATCAGCCCCTGCTCGACCAGCAGCGCCAGTGCGCGACGGGCCGTGATCCGCGACACGCCGACCGACACCGACAACAGCCGCTCCGACGGCAGCGCCTCGCCGGCCCGCCACGCGCCGCCGTGAATCGCGCTCGCCAGGTTGCGGGCGAGCTGCAGATAGAGCGGCGTGTCGTCGAGGGGATCGGGCGCCAGTTCGGACCAGCCGGTTTCCATGTGCCTCCGGGTGTCGGACGACGGCCTCGGGCCATCGAAAGTGAACGCATTATATAACCACCATAATACCAGTCAACGAACTGGTATTAGCGTCGCGAAAATCTCCGAAAGCCTTGCCCCGCAAGCGTTTTAGTACTGAGAAAACCTTTGTTTACAACGAAGTGCGGGATAGGGATTTACCCGGAGTGGTATGCAAGGGGACAGTTCCAGCGTGCGGTCCGGCCAGGTTTTGGGTGCGGATATGAGACCGGAATAGAACCAATTTGAGCAACTGGTATGCATCGGCTGCGGGTGTGCCGTGCGACTCGCGTGTCAGTGAAACTCGCGGCTCGACGTGCGCAGGCCGCCGAGCAGCGGCGTCAGATCCTCGAAATGCTGCACGACGAGGTGCCTCACGTCGCTCGCGACCTGCCACACGCCGGACGCCGCGAGCAGCCGCGAATCGAGGGTTTCGCGGCGCTGCCGTGCGAGCAGCTCGGGCCGGACGATCAGGTTCACGCAGCCCGTTTCGTCCTCGAGCGTCATGAACATCACGCCTTTCGCGGTGCCCGGCATCTGCCGCGCGGTCACGAGCCCGCACGCTCGCGCGAGCCGGCCGTCGGGCCGGTCGTGCAGTTCGGCCGCGGACGACAGCCGCCGCGCGCGCAGCGCGGGCCGCAGCAGCGCGACCGGGTGGCGGTTCAGCGTGAGGCCGGTGGTGTGATAGTCGGCGAGGATGTCGTCGGCTTCCGACGGCGCGCCGAGCGCGGGTTTCTCCGCTTCGTCGATCGGCGCGGCAGCGAGCAGGTCGCGCTCCGGCGCCGCGGCGACGGCCTGCCACAGCGCGTCGCGGCGATGGCCGGCGAGCGTCGCGAGCGCATTCGCGGCGGCGAGCGCTTCGAGGTCGCGGCGTTCGAGCTGCGCGCGGCGCGCGAGCGTGTCGACGCTGTCGAACGGGCCGGCGGCGCGTGCGGCTTCGATGCGGCGCGCGGCGGTTTCGCCGAGGCCGCGCACGAGCGACAGGCCGAGCCGCACGGCCGGCTGGCCGTGCGGCGGCAGCTGGCCGGGCAGCGCTTCGAGCGCGGCTTCCCAGTTGCTGTGCGTCACGTCGATCGGCAGGACCTGCACGCCGTGGCGCTTCGCGTCCTGCACGAGTTGCGACGGCGGGTAGAAACCCATCGGCTGGCTGTTCAGCAGCGCCGCGAGGAAGATCGCGGGTTCGTGGCACTTGAGCCAACTGCTCGCGTACGCGAGTTTCGCGAAGCTCGCCGCGTGGCTTTCGGGGAAACCGTAATCGCCGAAGCCCTTGATCTGCTCGAAGATCTGCTCGGCAAATTCAGGCGGATAGTCGCGCTCCCGCATCCCGTCGACGATCTTGCGGTGATACTGCTCGAGATTGCCCTTGCGCTTCCAGGCGGCCATCGCGCGACGCAGTTCATCAGCCTCGCCGGGTGTGAAGCCTGCCGCGATCATCGCGATCTGCATCACCTGCTCCTGGAAGATCGGCACGCCGTACGTACGTTCGAGTGCAGGCTTCAGGTCCTCCTTTGGATAACTGACCTTTTCGATGCCCTGGCGCCGCTTCAGGTAGGGATGCACGGCCCCGCCCTGGATCGGCCCCGGCCGCACGATCGCGACCTCGATCACCAGGTCGTAATAGGTACGGGGCCGCAGGCGCGGCAGCATCGACATCTGCGCGCGCGATTCGATCTGGAACACGCCGACCGTATCGGCGCGGCAGATCATGTCGTAGGTCGCTTCATCGTCCTGTGGAATGTGCTTCAGCGTGAACGGCTCGCCGTCCGGTTCCGGCGGCCCGCGCCACGCGGTGCGCATGTCGAATGCGCGATGCAGCGCCGACAGCATGCCGAGCGCGAGCACGTCGACCTTCATCAGCTTGAGCGATTCGAGATCGTCTTTATCCCACTGAATCACGCGACGCCCATCCATCGCCGCGTTTTCAACCGGCACGAGCCGCGTGAGCTTGCCGCGACTGATCACGAACCCGCCCGAATGCTGCGACAGGTGGCGCGGAAAGTTGAGGAGCCGCGCGGCGAGTCGGGCCCATGCCTGGATGAGCGGCGTCTGCGGATCGAGCCCGATCGTCCCGAATTGTTGCAGCAGATCGCGACTACCGTCGAACCAGCGGTGCCCCTTCGCGACACGATCGACCAGCATCGGATCGACACCGAGCGCCTTGCCGGTTTCGCGCAGCACACCGCGCGGACGGTAGGTCGATACAGCGGCCGCGAGTGCGGCACGGTCGTTCCCATATTTCTTGTAGATGTGCTGGATCACTTCTTCCCGGCGCTGATGCTCGAAGTCGACGTCGATATAGTACCTGTGTGCGCTCTACTGATTTTCGCGCATGCGGGCACAACCGAACCGCTCTGACACATAACGGTGGATGAGCGATATGCGGCTTCCGGCCAATAGTTCCCGCTCGCTCGTCGCTCAAACCCGCCACGCGAACGGCTTATTCACTATGTGGATGCAGCCCGCCCGATGCTCAATGCAGGAATCCCGACCGTCGTGACAAAAGCACCGAGGGTGACATACGACTAACCAGCTGAAACAATATTCCGATCAACTCTGATTTCGTCCCCGAAGGATTTCGCGACGGCATGCGCACATGGATTAGATCACTTGGCGAACATCCTTGACTTGCGAGAATCGTTGTGAAAGTATCCATCCAACAATACGGGTACCACACTTTCGGGGAAGGTATGGAGCACATCCGGCAGGTGCAATCGACCCACGTGTTCAGTCGCGCAGCTCCTGAAGCCGTGCTACTGCTTAATACGGACAACCTTCCCTATTTGGCAGATATCCGTCTCACCTTCTGGCTAGAATCCACATTCCCCTCAAGCAATCTGCAGACTAGTGAAATCTCAGACCTTCGCATCTATCTCGATGGCGAAGATATCTCCGCTGCTGTCGCGAGTGGATTGGCTGATGCCCTAAGAGCGAGTCCAACCGCGACGACTCAATACGCAGCAGCCCTCAACCGATGGCTGACGGTCTTTGACAGAGAAGCCCCACTTGCTGGCCTATCTCCCGAAATGGTGTCACAAACCAAGACCTTAGCATCGAAGTATCCCACTCTGGATTGGAGCACCTTCTTCAGCAAGTTGGCGACAAAGGGCTTTGGCTACCGTGGGGGACTACATCCTCTCCATTTCATTCATCGCGACATTGTCATTGCGCCACTGTCTTTACGCCAGATTCTGTTTCCAAATACAAAGGATGAGGAACGACCATTCAGCAAACTTCGCGACTCGCGACTTGTGTTTTCACACGGCCCATCGAGATTCTATTCCAGCTCCTGGAGTCCCGTTGATTTGCAGTATGAAGGTCTGCTGACCGCCTCTGCTGCGTCGGTATTTGACGATGCTTGGGAAGAAGAAATGCGTGAGCGCATGCTCCAGCTAGCGTCTAAAATGGCTGACATATCCGACCAAGTGACAGAACTCCGGAAAATGTATTCGGACTTTGAAAAGCGTGCGACGGAATTCAAGGCGATATCTGATGGTATAGACTCCTCATTGCAAGAACTGATTACCTGCCGAGACCAGCCCCAAGGGGGATAACGTGCAAACTCGTGAAGAGCGCCGTTACAACACCTTCAGATTAACGGTCGATGCACTGATGTTCGACCTTGAGCAGCGCTCGGCACTCGTTCAACGTTCGCTGGCTGCTACGATAACGGCGGCAAGTTGCGTTCCGGAGTTGTTGACCCCAGTTGAGAAGAATCCGCTGCTGGCAAAGCGGGCGGCCGTTCGCAAGTATCTTTGGCCGCTGATTGCCGGTAGTCACACTCTCGAAATATGCTTGGACGTGCGACATCCGAGCCTCTTTCAAAAGCTGCGTGAAAGTCTAAGTAACCTCGCGGGAAGCAATGTAGCGCTTCTGGAGTCAACCATTGCGACTAGCAGTGGAGATCTACCCCATGCCGGCTTACGGGTCGACGAGGTCATCTTCTCGCAGAAGCTGTTTGTGAGGTACCCGCAGCCCTCCCAGGCCAACGCCAGCGCTACTCCCTCATCAGCGGCGGGCGCGGCAGATGAACAAGGTGTCGAACTGTTAGTGCACCAATCGTTTTTCATAAAACTTCCTCGCGACACATCGAAGAAGCCCGCTGTAGAAGCACTTTCAACCCCCATCGTCGTCACCAACTCCCCTGACGGCGAATTGCTAGTGCCTGCATTGGAGTCGAAACTCGTCAGCAGCATATTTGCCGGCGAGATACAGGGAAACATTCCAGTGGATCTCCCGAAGGAACTCTCGACACTGGGCCTCAGTCTACACGCGGTGCGTCTTCAAGGCGGCCTTGGCCGACTCTACTACTCCAATCGCAACAGAACCCCCGTCGGGCATGACGCCCCTGCCCCTGCGGTGAAGGAGCAAATTTCTATCAAGTTGACCGCCCAGCTTCTTGTTGACGTGTTTCGACCAAAAGTAATTGCTGCTTTGACCAGCTCTGGAGTTTCACTCGAAAGTTTGGCGATTCTGCCTAACGTTGCGTCGCAGGTCCTCGTCGCGATGATTGTAGGAAGCCAGCGTGAATCCAGCTACGTTGGCATGGTCAAGTTCTGGGGAAAGGGCGCAGCAAGAGTAAAGCAAGTGATGAAAGCAGCTGCAGAGTTCGGCAACATTAGGATGCGGTCCGTCGGCTCGCCTGCGACGGTAGGCGAGCCGTGGGTCATGGAAGCTGGAGCCCACCTCGATACAGGAATTGGCGGAGGCGTTGGCGTCTCGTTGCCCGACGAGGCAGTTGATATTCTGTACAAGTTGGCGAAATCGGTCGGCCTGAGGCTACCTGTTTCATTGCCAAACTCAACGTTTGCCGAATCCATTACGATGTCGCCATTTGGGGTGGTGGAGGTGCAAGTTCGTGATACCGACATCATTTTGACGCTAGAGAATTAGAGAAATGACGGGTCGCGACGAACCTTAGTTATTGGGAGTGCGTACCGAGACGAACAGATGTCGAAATCCCAAATGAGTGACTAGGCCTACGAAAAACAACGACTGGGGGCTACCGGCCCCTTGTGCTACGGCGATCATTAGGCAGATGCCGGCGGTGAAGGACAAAAGTGCTTCCATCTTCTGCAACTCCACCCGGGCGCGTAACCCTGAAAACATTCGAAGTTTCGTAGGATCGGACGTCCATCCACAGCATCCCAGCCGATAACAACCTTGCTTGGCACAACCATAGCTAAGCAAGAGGAGCGCCCCGGCGCATCCTAAATATCTGTCCGAAAGGTATTTCGCAAAACCCAGCTGAATTATCAAACTTACGACGATGAAAAGGTGCATTGAGCCGTCCCAGGTCCTGAGTTGAGGTAGTTGGGAGTGGTTCCTGGAAAAGGCTAACCAGCTTATGGCCCCGGGCATTCCACCAAAAAATATAGCTGCCAGTTGCAGCATAACGGTTACCGTCGTGATTACAGGACGACCGTCATGGTAAATTTGAACCCCAGCGCTTGCGAGAGCAGCAATAGCAATCAAGAACCTGCGCCCGTATGTCACTTCTTGGGAGGCGTACATACGTCTTTGTACTTCGTATTCATCGCTTGGCTTGCGGCCTCCATAGAACGGAAGCCGCCCGCAACTACTGCGTACTCATTCATGGGCGGAGGATTGCTTGGCTTCACTTCTAAGATCGAGCACGTTCCTGAGGTAGGAGGAACGACCCGTCTAACGATTGAATAGGTTGTGTTCACCTGGTCATCGGAGCCGACGCCTCCATTTCCGTCCGTACAAATCCCGTTGCAACATACCGAAGTGTTCGCGGCCAACAGCATTACAGCCTCCGCGGTCGATAACTTGTCCGTTGACGCAAGCGTGACCCGTGCGAGTGCTGAATGTCCAGTGAAGAGTTGCATCTCCAATAGACCAGTGTTCACTGAGTTCGAGAGCACAATCCGTGTTCCATCCGCTTTGAACGAGAGTGCTTTTACCCGTAAGGACTTGGGCATAAAGAGATCTTGTGGGATATTCCAGATGACTACCTGTGCCAACTGGTCATCATTCCCTTCAAAGTCGAATCGAATTTCTTCCGCGGATGTTACGTATTTCGCAGAAAGTCGCGTAGGAAGAATGACAGACACCGCCCCGATGGCGTCGTCCTTGAAGTCTAAGGAATCGTACTTCCCCTCTGCCACTGCGATACCCGACGCAAAAGCGACGTCACTACGTTTGGCTAGGCGCTGAAAGGCATCTGGCGTAGTTGGATTGAGCGGAAAGTACCACATCACCGAGGCGACGGGAAGGCTACCGCCCGCCTTGGCAGAATCTTGCAGCAAGTCAAAAAAACTGCGAATCCCAGAAGTATAGTTGGTTGCGTTGATGCGCCATACTCGATTGCCGTCTGCTCGGGCAGATAGACCTAGAAGCCCCGAAACGGCGTACACGAAGAGCGAAGTTATCGGCAACCCGAGGAAGGTCCGGCGGCGCAAAGGGAACCCCATCACTTTCATTTACCCCTCCCCGAAGGTTTCGGCGTTTTCATGCACTATAGCCTTAGACTGGGGAATTTTCACCATCCGTAGATCGTATTAGTTATGTCACCGCTACGGCAGTACATATGTCACAACGCCCTACTGGTTGAGAATCGCCGGTGTCGTTATGCGACCTGCACTTGCACGCTGAAGCACGTGAGCACCTAGCACACGCTATCACATCGGAAACGACCGACTTGGAATACATACTTCAATATGTTCGTTGCCATGCTCGGATTTTCAACATTCGATGATGCACGGAAGATGCTGGTGCGGAGTTCCGAACGTTCCACCAACAGCTTACGCTACGCACTATCCGGCAACCGATCTGGACGCCAAGACCAGGTTGCACATCGACATTCTTAGGCAGGATAACGAGAGGCTTGCGCGGGAAAACAAGAGATTAGCGCGGCTGCTCGAGCGAGAATCCCTGCGGTGCCCTTTTTCGTTGACCGAGGCATTTAGCCATGCTCCCACGGAAGAGCTAGGACTGGATATCAAGCCGTCCGGGGAGCGTCGTGACGTCCCTCCATGCCTGCTGGACGCCTTGGAAGTTGTGTTTAACAAGCAGCCTCCACTAATCCAAATCCAGCGACGAGGACAGTCAACCCGACTCTCGTGTGAAGCAGACGGAATTGTTCAGACGTTACTCACCCCCAGCTCAATGGGCCGAGACACTCCAATGGGTCCAGACCGAACGAGACAAGGGGTAGGGACACGTCCCCGCTAGCTCGACCACGGGTTTCCGGACCACGCCGTCTTACCCCCTTGCCAGCTTTCGTGAATGTACGCGGTCGCTACATCCAGAGGTTGCAGAGCTATAATCGTTTTCGCTCTGCGAGAACTAAGAACAAGGAGGCGTATGGGCGAGGGGGAATGGTTTGCCACCTTCTGCAGCAACCTGCGGATCGGTCGAGAGAAACGCGAATCAATCGCGTATAGAACTGCGCGCATCATCACTCAATTGAATAGTGACCTTCGTGGTCTTACGTCAGGTAACGCAAACCGCTTCTACGCCGGATCATATGGCCGAAACACTGCAATTCCCAGCGTCAGTGATGTGGATCTCGTGTACGAACTTCCGGCCACACTATATCAACGGTTCAACAACCATGTTGGTAATGGTCAATCTGCATTGCTGAGTTTGATCAAAAACTCCATCCGGAACACGTATCGCGTCACTGATATGGTTGGAGACGGCCAAGTCGTCGTGATCAGGTTCGATGATGGTACCCGGTTCGACGTCTTGCCCGCCTTTCTAAATGTCGACGGTTACTACACCTTCGCAGACTCGAACAACGGTGGAAGTTGGAGGGCATGCAAACCCAAGCAAGAGATGGAAGCATTCTCGTTACGTGACGGAACGTGTAACGGCAACCTCATAGAATTAGGCAGGATGACGCGGGCTTGGCGTGATTGCAACAACGTTGGGATAAGCGGCATGCTAATCGACACTCTGGCCTACCAGTTTCTCGCGACGTGGGTGTATCGCGACAAGTCGTATGTCTATTATGACTATATGACTCGGGACTTCTTCCACTTTCTCGCAAACCTCAACATCAACCAAGGATACTGGTTGGCCCCCGGAAGCAACTCCTACGTTTCACGTGGGCTAGTGTTCCAGCACAAGGCGCGTTCGGCCGAGCTGCGCGCGCTCGAAGCTATCACTCATCAGCTTCGTGGTGAGAATTGGTCTGCTCGAAAGAAATATAGGGAAATATATGGAACAGCTTTCCCAGCATAGCGCGAACGTGGGCCTGCCCGAGGCAACGCTTGATGGTCAGGTACGCGAGATGTATGGGCGTGTCGCGTACACCCACAAGACCCATGAGAAGATGGCGGATCGATATACCACTCGACATCGTATCTTCAAGTCGGTTGAAATTCTGCTCTCGGCAATCACTACCACCAGCCTACTTTTGGCCGTTTTTGGCGACACCCATTCTGGCACGGTGGTTGGTGCAGTATGTTCAACGATACTGCTAGGTGTTACGCTGTACTTTAAGGAAGCCAGCCTCGCAGAAAAGATTCAAAAGCATAACGAAGTTGCGTCGAAACTTTGGGCCGTTCGCGAGGCATTGCTATCACTTCTGGTGGACCTGAAGGATGGACGCGAACTCGCCGAAGTCAGGCAGGAGCGTGATCGGTTCAACGCAGCACTCGAGGCAATTTACGGCGTTGCACCCCGGACAGATGCGGCGGCTTATCTGGCTGCACAGAAAGCGCTCAAGGATGCCGAGGAGTTGTTCTTTACCGATGAAGAACTTGATCGAATGCTTCCTCGACAACTGCGCAAATCCGATTCTTGACGAACAATACTTGCTCCAGAACGATGGACGATATTGTGCTTGCCTAGCAGACGGGCTTCGTACCATGCCATGCGCAGTTGCTCAACGAACGTACAGTCTGCGTACGGCAGCCTAGCCCGACAGTACATGGTAGGCGTCGGGTGACGAGGGGTTGATTGGATACTTCCGCATGTAGTCCATCAAACTGTATTGCTCAATGAGATGCTCACCATAGTCGACGGTAAACACCAGTGGCAAGTCAATTGGAGGTTGAGGTAGGCCGTGGCCAAGCGCCACGACTTCGACTTGGGACCCATACAACCGTGTCGCCAATCCGACGCCGCATGTTTGTCCGTGCCATGGATGAGCTGAGATCAAAAAGCCATGATGCGTGTTAGGCAACCCTGAAAAGAACATTCGAAAAGGGGCCTTTGCTTCGTCCATGTAGGGCGGAATAGATGGCTCACCTGTCTTGATCGCTTTCTTGATGTTCTGGAACGCTGGGTGCCCGACATAGTCTGCCCCCAAGAGATGCCCCAGAATATTAAGTCCAGTCTTGGCGAGTACTCGAGCGGTCACATCGAGTTGAAATGAGAAGCCTATGTTGACGAGAGGATTCCGGAGATCGCTTTCCACAAGCGTCGCTAGATCAAGCCCCTCGACGACCTTTCGGAATGCGGTCAGAGCTTTGTCGAGCGGCAGGTCGTTCCTAAGACGCAATACTACTTGTCCGTTAGGACGCCGGAAGAGTCTGCTGTTGGACGTGAATTTTCCGTGCTCATTTGGCTCGATGGGAAAGTGCAGAAAGCTGGCGGCCGGTAACTCGTCTGCGGCAATTTGACTATGTTCTATGTAACTCCCGTCTTCCCACACAAATGCTGTGATCTTGAACTTGCGTGTTGACGTCCCGCCGAGCTTGGACGCACATGATATCGATGCCCCCAATCCCTCCTGAACCTGGGAAATGAACCGATCGAACTCCTCTTTTTTCGAGCCTGTCACACTGCACTGATGCTCATCAACGAGAATCATCTGCGGAAGAATTGTCGCTTTACCTTGGTAGCCTATTTCTGCCTCGGCTGTATAGCCTTCCGGCGTAACTACGACCTTCGTTCCTGCCCCTAGTTTCGGCGGGTTTTCCTTACTACCGCGCTTTCGCCCCTGCGCCTGCATAAAAATTCGGCCGATCGCCGTCGGAGAGTTCCGCAACCACTCAAGTTCGAGTGGTGAGAAGACGGTTGTGTTGCACGTCTTGCAAACCATGTTGCGAAGAAGATATCGCTTGTCGTCAGCGCCTAATCCCGCGGGAATCATATGCTCGGCACTGAATGGCCCAAGGCTCGAACAGTAAATGCATCTGCTCTCGATGCTTTGTGTCGACATCGTGTTCTCCTCCTCGTTGATTTCTCTCTAGTGAAAATTACGACTGACCGTCGGCAACTCGCCTAGAAGATGGGAGAGATCCACCAGACGCTTGGCAACCAGATGTTGCACCCCGTCAACACTTTGCCAAACGCCCAACGCCGCTAACAGCCTAGCACCAAGGACTTCCTTACGCTGCATCTCTATCAACTTCGGCCAGATAATAACGTTCACGTTTCCGGTTTCGTCCTCAAGCGTGACGAAGATTACGCCCTTCGCGGTTCCCGGCCGCTGTCGTACGGTGACCAACCCACATGCACGCGCAAGCCTTCCGTTTGGGTAGGTGTTTAACGTAGCGGCCGGCATGAGCTTCTTCGCATGTAGCATCGGACGCAGCAACGCTAGGGGGTGTCGTCGCAGCGTCAGCCCCATAGACTGGTAGTCACTCTGTATCTCGTCCCCTTCGGATGCCCATCCGAGATCAGGTGTTTCATCAACCACATTTGCTGAAGCAAGCAGATCCTTGTCCGGAGCAGCGACAACGGATTCCCACAGCGCACTTCGACGACCGCCAGCCAGCGACGCAAGCGCATCGGATCGAGCCAGAACATGCAAATCATGTCGATCCAACTGAGCCCGCCGAGCCAGATCTATCGTTGACGAAAATAGCTCAACGGCTCGGGCCATTTCAATGCGATCAGCCGCCTCCGCTCGCATCCCGTGCAGAAGAGAGAGACCAAGCCGAACAACGGGACGACAGCCCACTTCTGGATATTCCAGAGACGACTCCCAGTTGCTGATCGCGACGTCTGCAGGCAAGACCGTAACCCCATGACGTTTCGCATCTTGGATAAGCTGTGAGGGCGAGTAGAACCCCATTGGCTGGCTATTCAGTAACGATACAAGGAACGCCTCTGGTTCGTGACATTTCAACCAGCTGCTGACATAGACAAGCAACGCAAAGCTTGCCGCATGGCTTTCCGGGAAACCATAGTCGGCAAACCCCTTTATCTGAGCAAAGATCGCTTCGGCAAATTCCCTTTCGTAGCCTCGTATCAACATGCCACTCACCAGGCGATCGTGATATGGCTCCAGCCCGCCTTTGCGCTTCCAGGCTGCCATCGCGCGCCGTAGTCCGTCGGCCTCCCCGGGAGAAAAACCGGCCGCGAGAATTGCGACCTGCATCACTTGCTCCTGGAAGATCGGCACGCCGAGCGTTCGAGCTAGTGCTGTTTCCAGATCCTTGCTCGGATAGCTAACCGGATCTATTCCTTGACGTCGCTTCAAATACGGATGGACAGCACCTCCTTGAATCGGACCAGGACGCACGATCGCCACCTCAATTACGAGGTCGTAGAACGTCCGTGGCTTCAATCGTGGCAACATCGACTGTTGCGCTCTCGACTCGATCTGAAATACGCCAACCGTATCCGCGTTCGAGATCATGTCGTACGTCTCCGAATCCTCTGACGGGATATTCTGCATCTCAAACGGTTCACCACGGTGCAAGGATATGAGATCAAGCGCCCGACGAATGACGCTCAGCATTCCCAACGCCAACACATCCACTTTGAGCAACCCGAGCGACTCAAGGTCATCCTTATCCCACTGAATCACGCTACGGTCCTGCATTGCTGCGTTCTCGATCGGCACAAGGCGTGACAACTTTCCTCGACTGATGACAAAGCCACCGGAGTGCTGGGAAAGGTGTCGAGGAAAACCACACAGCTGCGCAGCAAGCGATGCCCACGTTTGAATGATGGGTGCTGATGGATCAAGCCCTGACTCCGAGAATCGCTCGAGTAAGTCTGCCGTACCGTCGAACCAGTGATGTGCCTTGGCAACTCGATCGACAATCTGCGCATCAACACCGACTGCCTTCCCTACGTCCCGAAGCACACCTCGTGCACGGTAAGTCGATACCGCGGCAGCGATAGCTGCGCGGTCACGTCCATACTTTCGATAGATGTATTGCATAACGATTTCTCTCTTTTGATGCTCGAAATCGACATCTATGTCCGGTGGACTATTGCGTTCCCGGCTGATGAACCGTTCGAACAGCATCGTCGATCGCGCAGGATCCACCTCCGTTATGCCAAGGCAATAACAGACCGCGGAATTGGCTGCTGACCCGCGGCCCTGACAGAGAATTCCTTCGCTACGTGCGAATTTGACGATGTCGTACACCGTCAAAAAATATGGCTCGTAGCTCAATTCCGTGATGAGCTCTAGCTCATGTTCGAGCTGCGCCTGCACGTTGAGAGGGATGCCGTTCGAGAAGCGACGATGCGCTCCACTGTATGTTTCTTGTCGTAGATATTCGGTTGGTGTGAGCCCAGCCGGCACTAGTTCATCGGGGTACTCGTAACGCAACTCATCGAGCGAGAACCCGCAACGTGAAAGAATCGCGACCGTCTCGTTTAACGCGTTTGGATGATGGAGATGCGCCAAGCGCATCCTCGACCGCAGATGCTGCTCGGCATTCGGTGCAAGCTCATAGCCGCATTCTGCGACGGGCTTACCTATACGGATCGCCGTCATTGTGTCCTGGAGCGGCTTCCTGGAACGGACATGCATGGTTACATGCCCGACCGCAACGACTGGGACACCGTTGCCATACGCTATGTGCTCGACAACACCAGCATGGGGATTGTCCATTGCGCGCTGATGCAGACATAGGCCGACCCATGCACGCCCTGGGAACGTCTCCAACAGCCACTCAACTTGAGCGTCCAGCGCTTCCGGTTTCGCGGGGAACTTGGGAATCAGGATCGCGAGGCACCCTGGCATGCCTCTCAGATGGGCATGCGCCTTCTCCGGTTTCAAGAGATCCTGTGGCGTGAGGCGATATCCACCTTTGGGTGATCGCATGCGTGCCAGCGTAATGAGCTCGGACAGATTGCCATACCCTTCGCGGTTCTGGGCCAGCAAGATTAGGTCAAGGGCAGGAGACGAATCGGCCTGAGTCAGCTTGAAGTACGAACCGATGACCAACGGAAAATTTAGGTCCTTGGCCGCTACATGCGCCCGTACAACCCCCGCCAAAGAGCATTCGTCCGTGATGGCAATCCCGGAGTAACCCAGCTGAGCGGCTCGCTTGACCAACTCCTCCGCATGCGAAGCCCCCTCCAAGAAGGTGAAGTTCGATAAGCAGAAGAGTTCGGCATATGCCGGCAACGAGAGAGGCAATGTGTTCATGAGATGTACAACCGATGCAGAACATTTCCATCGAACAAGGCATCCGGGCGCATCGTGTGGCCGACGCCCTGGAAAACGGTGCTCTTTCGCGCTATCCCGATTGATTCCGTATATCTACCGATTCATCTAAGGGGGTGAAGTACCGAGACAAAAGGCTGACAGGCAAACGCGCCGCTCATCGGTAGAAAACAGGGTTCTATATACGTCGATATCGGGCGGCTCGCCCCGCTCCGCGCTGATGAAGCGTTCGAACAGCATCGTGCTCTGCTCGGGATTCACCTCGGTGATGCCGAGGCAGAAGCAAACGACCGAGTTCGCCGCCGAGCCTCGCCCCTGGCACAGGATGTTCTGGCTGCGCGCGTATTTGACGATGTCGTAGACGGTCAGGAAGAACGGTTCGTAGCTCAGCCGCGCGATCAGGTCGAGTTCATGGCGGATCTGCTTCTCGACTTTCTCCGGGATACCCTGCGGATAGCGCTCGGCCGCGCCTGCCAGGGTTTCCTGCTCCAGATAACTCGTCGGCGTATGCCCCTTCGGCACGATCTCGTCGGGATACTCGTAGCGCAGCGAGTCGAGTTCGAAATCGCACGTATCGAGAATCGTGCAGGTCTCCTCGATCTCCGCCGGCGAATACAGATTCCCGATCCGGTTCCGCGCGCGCAGATGCTGTTCCGCATTCGGCGCCAGCGCATAGCCGCACGCCGAAACCGGCATGCCGACGCGGATTGCCGTCATCACGTCCTGCAGCTCCTTGCACGAGCGCCGGTGCATCGTCACGTCGCCGAGCGCAACGACACGCACGCCGCGCCGCTCGGCCGCAGCGCGAATCTCCTCGCGCTGCGCGCCGTCCAGCGCACGCTGCAACTGCACGAGCCCGAGCCGCGCACGCTCGCCGAACGTCGCGCGAAACCACGCGACCTGCGCATCGAGCACGTCGGCCCGCACCGGGTACGCGGGCACGAGAATAGCGAAACAGTCGGGCATGCCGCGCAAGTGCGCAAACTCCGCAGGCGGTGCCGACAGCATCCGCGACGTCAGCTTGTAAGTCCCCTTCGGAGACGCCATCCGCCGCCACGAAATCAGTTCGGACAGGTTGCCGTACCCCTCGCGGTTCTGCGCGAGCAACACGAGCCCGAACGCACCGGGGCCCGGGTCGTGGCCGGGCGCGACGTCATCCGGCGTGACTTCGAAGTACGAACCGATGACGAGCGGCAGCCCTTTCGCCTTCGCCGCGACATGCATCCGCGGCGCGCCGGCGAGCGAGCATTCGTCGGTGATCGCGATGCCGCGATAGCCGAGTTCCACCGCACGTTCGACCAGTTCGTCCGCATGCGACGCGCCATGCAGGAACGAAAAGTTCGAACGGCAGAACAACTCCGCGTAATCGGGCAGCCAGCTGAATTCCGCCACCATCTCCGTTCACCCGAACAAGCCGTGCAGGAACCAGTGCGGTTCGATCCCGCCACTGCTGCTCGGCAGTTCCTGAAAAATCCAGTAGCACGCACCGGCTTCGTCCTGCGCAACGTAGTAATCGCGCGCAGCGAGCTGGCCATCGAACCATCCGGCCTCGATCCGCTCCGCCGACGACATCCTCCTCAGCGGTGTATGGAATACCGGCCGCTCGCCACGCATCAGGAGCAGCAACGGCTCGGCCAGCAACCACGCCGGCCGCGGCGGCACCGCCGGCGGCCCGCCGGCCGGCTTGCCGGCCTGCGCATCGAGCGGCAGCCAGCGGTTCGCGGCCTCGGGCCGGTGATCGGCCACCGGCGCCGCGCGCAATACGTTCTCCGCACCCAGCCGCGCGACCAGCAACTCGAACAGCCGCGCACGCGTCTCGCGCGTGCCGCCCGGCTCGGGGAAAAGATCGTCGGCCGGCGGTGCGACCGATTCGACGCGCGTGGCCTTCAGACGCACCGCGATCACGGCGGCCGGCAATTCGACGCGCGCGAGCCGCTCGCCGAGCAGCCGCATGAAGTGCACCTCGTCGCGCACCGGCGCGGCGAATGCCAGCTCGAGCGGCGTCGGCGGCACGGCCTGGCGGCCGCGCTCGTGTTCGAGATCGAACGTCATCGCGGCCAGCGACAGCTGCCGCGCGGCCAGCCAGCCGCACAGCTGCACGACGAGCCGGCGCGCGGCGAACAGCACGGCTTCCGCGTATTCGACGCGCTCCGGCAATTCGAGCCGCACGTCGAACACGGGCGGCACCGCCATCCATGCCAGCGGCTCGACCGCGTCGCCGTACGCGCGATCGAGCGCGGCCAGCAGCGCGGGGCCGCAACGGCGCTGTAACCCCGCGCGCGGCAGGCCGCGCAGATCGGCGAGCGTGCGGCAGCCGAGGCCGTCGAACCAGCCCGCATACGGACGCGCATCGGGCAGCAGCACGCAGGGCAGCCGGTCGAGCGAACGGACGAGCGAGGCCCGGCCGGCGACGCGGCGCCGGATGCGCGAGCGCGCCGACGTGCGCGCGAGCAGCCACGCACCTTGCCCGGTCGGCGCGGCGGACAGGCGCGCCGCATAGCCGAGCGCCGCGAGCGTCGCGCGCACCTGGCGGCACAGCGACGGCAGGCCGCCGAACAGGCGCAGGCTCGGGCCGACGTCGACGAGCAGCGTGGCTTCGTCGTCGAGCGCGACGCACGGCGAGAAACGCAGCAACGCGAGCGCGACCGCGCGCAACGCGTCGGCCTCGCGTGCGGGATCGCGTTCGACGAGCTGCGTCTCGGGCGCAAGCGTGAGCACGCCGCCGCGCTTCATGCCCGCGCGCACGCCCTGCCGCCGCGCGGCCGCATCGGCGATCAGCACGACACCCTGCTCGAGCACCGCACGGCCCGCGCCGCCGGCCGCTGCGTCAGACGGCGGCGGGGCGCACACGTCGAGCGGCAGGCGCGGCAGATGGATGCCGAGCAAGACGCGCATAGCGGCTCTCCACGATAGGCGACGGCAGGTCGAGCACGAGCGGCTCGCTGCGCGCGGGCCCGCGACGCTTGACGATGTCGAGCGACACGCCGCCCGGCACGGGATACAGCGCGACGCGCAGCACGGCCGGCGACGGCTGCCGCGCGGCCGACAGCGGGCGCAGCATCACGAACAGCGTGTCGCCCGTGCGCGCGGCCGCGAGATGCAGGCGCCGCAGCGCATCGGGTCGCGCGTCCTGCCAGAGCAGCAGCGCGCCGCAACAGCCGGTCCTGAGTGCCTGCTCGGCGGCCCACAGCGCGTCCGCACGGCTGCCGGCGCGCAGCCACAGCAGCGCGTCGGCCGGCACGCCGAGGCTGGCGAGCGCGGTTGCATGCGGCGATTGCGGCGGCGCGACGAGCGCGAGCGGACGCCGGGCGCTGACGGTGCGGGCAAGCGCGGGCGCGAGCAGCCGCATCTCGCCGCAGCCCGGCTGCGCGGCCAGCAATTCGACGAGCCCGCCGACCGGCCAGCCGCCGCCCGGCAGCTCGGCCGACAGCGGCGCGAAGCCGGTCTCGATCGTGCGCGGGCCGCCGCGCGCGAGCTGCGAGCCGCGCCAGAGCGATGGATGAAGGGATTCGGGAGAAATGGAGGATGCGAGCATGACGCCACCCACAACTGTATGGATATACAGTATATGGCAATGCGCCCGCGTCGCACAGCACCGGTGCGAAACCGATTTTCGTCAGAGGAAAAGCGGCGCAAAAGCCGGTGCGGCCATCATGTTACGCCGCATCGGAGCGGGTGCGGCCGGATCGTATCGCCCGGCAGAACCCGCACGCCCACCCGAAGGCAAACCGGCACGATGCAGCACCTCGCACCGCGCCGGCCGCCCGTCAGCCGAGCAGCAGCGCGTCGTCGTCGAGCTGCTCGTGACGCACCTTCTCGAACATCTGCAGCAGGTCCGGCACGTCGAGCCCCTTGCGCGCGTCGCCCGACACGTCGAGCACGACCTGCCCCTGGTGCAGCATCACCGTGCGGTCGCCGTAGTCGAGCGCCTGCCGCATGCTGTGCGTGACCATCATCGTCGTCAGCTTGCTCTCGGCGACGATGCGTGCGGTCAGCTCCAGCACGAACGCGGCCGTCTTCGGGTCGAGCGCGGCCGTGTGCTCGTCGAGCAGCAGGATCCGCGACGGCCGCAGCGACGCCATCAGCAGGCTCACGGCCTGCCGCTGGCCGCCGGACAGCAGCCCGATCCGGTCGGTCAGCCGGTTCTCGAGGCCGAGGTTCAGGAGCCGCAGCTTGTCGCGGAACAGCTCGCGCGACGGCCGGTCGAGCGCTGCGCGGAAACCGCGCCGCACGCCGCGCGCCATCGCGAGCGCCATGTTCTCCTCGATCGTCAGCGCCTCGCAGGTGCCGGCCATCGGATCCTGGAACACGCGCGCGACGAGGTGCGCGCGATCCCACGCGGCCTTGCGCGTCACATCCGTGCCGTCGATCGCGATGCGCCCCGCGTCGACCGGCTGGTCGCCGCTGACCGCATTGAGGAAGGTCGACTTGCCGGCGCCGTTCGAGCCGATCACCGCGACGAACTGGCCGTCGGGAATCTCGAGCGACAGCCCGCGCAGCGCGCGTGTCTCGATCGGCGTGCCGGGATTGAACGTGAGTTTGAGATCTTGTGCGGACAGCATGTCATGCCCCTCCGTTCTTGCGCGCGAACAGCTTCTTGCGCGTCGCCGGCAGCACCAGCGCGATCGTGACGAGCGCGGCCGTCACGAGGTTCAGGTCCTGTGCCTTCAGGCCGATGAATTCGCTGTTCAGCGCGAGCGCGATGAAGAAGCGGTAGACGATCGCGCCGAGCACGACGGCGAGCGTCGTCAGCACGAGCCGGCGCGCGGGCAGCAGCGTCTCGCCGATGATCACGGCGGCCAGCCCGATCACGATCGTGCCGATCCCCATCGAGATGTCCGAGCCGCCCTGCGTCTGCGCGAACAGTGCGCCGGCGAGCGCGACGAGCGCGTTCGACAGCGCCATCCCGGCGAGCGTCGCGCGGCCGGTCGCGATGCCTTGCGCGCGCGCCATCCGCGGGTTCGCGCCGGTCGCGCGCATCGCGAGGCCGAGCTGCGACGAGAAGAACCAGTCGAGGCCGAGCTTCGCGACCACGACGACGATCGCGAGCAGCGCCGGGCGCAGCACGTAGTCCGGCATCCAGTCGGGCTGCAGCACGGTGAACAGCGTCGGCTCGGTGATCAGCGGCACGTTCGGCCGGCCCATGATCCGCAGGTTCACCGAATAGAGCGCGATCATCATCAGGATACTGGCGAGCAGATCCATGATCTTCAGGCGCACGTTCAGCCAGCCGGTGATGAAGCCGGCCACCGCGCCCGCGACGATCGCGATCAGCGTCGACGTGAACGGATCGTAGCCGGCCGAGATCAGCGTCGCGGCGACGGCGCCGCCGAGCGGAAAGCTGCCGTCGACGGTGAGGTCGGGGAAGTTGAGGATGCGGAACGAGATCAGCACCCCGAGGGCGACGAGACTGAAGATCAGGCCGATCTCCAGCGCGCCCAGAAACGAGAACAGAGACATGATGGGGAAATCCTGTTGCTTCCCGGCCGGACGTGTACGGCCGGGCGAAGCGAACGGGCGGCTCCGGGTGGGAGCCGCCCGTCCGGCGATGTCGTCCAGGCCCCGATCGGGCCTGCAAGCGCGGCAGTCGGCCGCTTACTTGATGACCGTCTTCGCTTCCTTCACGAGATCCGGCGCCAGCGTGACGCCCTGCTTCGCGGCCGCGCCCGTGTTCGCGAACAGTTCGAGGTTGCTGCTCGTCTCCGATGCGATCGCGCCCGGCTTCTCGCCCTTCAGGATCCGCGCGACGACCTTGCCCGTCTGGCGGCCGAGGTCGCCGTAGTTGATGCCGAGCGCCGCGATGCCGCCGCGCTTCACGCTGTCGGTGTCGCCCGCGACGAGCGGGATCTTCGCCTCGTTCGCGACCTTCACGAGCGCTTCGTACGCGGACACGACGTTGTTGTCGGTGTTCGTGTAGATCACGTCGACCTTGCCGATCAGGCTCTTCGCGGCCGGGCCGATGTCGACGGTACGCGGCGCGGCCGCTTCCTTCAGCGTCATGCCCTGCTTCGCGAGGATCTCCTTGAGCGCCTTCACGACGACGACCGAGTTCGCCTCGCCCGGGTTGTAGACCATGCCGACCGTCTTCGCATTCGGCACGACGCGCTTGATCAGCGCGACCTGGCGATCGAGCGGCAGCTTGTCGGATACGCCCGTCACGTTGGTGCCCGACGGGCCCCAGCCTTTCACGAGTTGCGCGACGACCGGATCGGTGACGCCCGAATAGACGACCGGCACGCTCTTCGTCGCGGCAACGACCGACTGCGCGGCCGGCGTCGCGATCGCGACGATCACGTCGGGCTTGTCGCCGACGAACTTGCGCGCGATCTGCGCGGCCGTGCCCGTGTTGCCCTGCGCGCTCTGGTATTCCCACTTGAGCTTGTCGTCGCCGTAACCTTCCGCCTTCAGTTCGGCGCGCACGCCGTCGCGGATCGCATCGAGTGCCGGATGGTCGACGATCGACAGCACCTTGACGGTCTGTGCATGCGCGGCGCCTGCCAGCGCGAGTGCGGCGACGCCGGCCGTGATCGAACGGATGGCGAAATTCTTGAAACGCTGCATGGGTGTGTCTCCCCCGTATTGTGTTGGTTCTGGATGATGGATTCCCGCCGCCGTCGGGCGGGCGCCGCCGCACGTACGAGACGCGGCGAGCGGCCCGCGCACGCTCCGGGAAAGCGTGCGGCGGCGAACGCACGAGGATACCATTTCCGCAGACCACCGCCTGACTACCTGCTTTCGCCAGACACGCCGATGCGCAGCCGCGCTGCGCTGCCACGAAATGCCTGGGCAGCCCGGCTGGCGGCGCTCGGCGCCGATCCAGGCGCAACGCGCCAGCCGCGTCGACAGCTTTACGTTATGCTGTCCGCCGACCCGATCCACCCCATCGGAGGGGACATGAAAAGAACGATTCGTGCGATCGCATTCGCAGCCGTCGCGCTGGCGCTGCCCGGTGCGGCATTCGCGCTGACCGACGGCAGTGAGCAATACGACAACTGCATGCTCAATGCGCTGCGCGAGAGCCGCAACGGCGCGGCGGCGCAGCTGATCCAGCGCTCGTGCGACGCGCTGTACCGCAACAACGCGATGCTGCTGCCGCGCGAACGGCGCTTTCACGAGTGCGTCGTGCAGTCGCTGCCGGGCGTGCGCGACAACTACGCGATCCAGCAGATCATGTCGATCTGCTCGCGGCGCGGGGAGATGTGAACGGGCGGCGGACGCCGCGCCGTCGCCCCGCCTTCACGCGCACCGATATGAAAAAAGGGGCTGCGCGATGCTTGCATCAACGCCGCACGGCGCCCCCCTCAGGCCGCAGGCAAACCCGGTGAGCAGTCAGTCGTAGAGCCAGCGTCCCGCTTTTGCCGATGCGATCAGCATTCGAATATTCAGATCCGGTACACGATGGATCACTTTTTTCTTAAATGGATTGATCAAGTCAAGAAACGAAGAATCGTCCTCCGGATAATACTTTTTTATATCGAATCCACTTATATCAACATTGAATTTCATCGAATACTCCCGCATCAGATCCTCGACCTCACAATCGTCAAAATCCAAGTCCAGATCCAAATCGGTACTTTCCGTTATCTCATCAGCCATGAACGATATAGAGAATCCGGACTTTTTCCTTATAAATTCAATCACCTCCTTCTCAAGATCTACCATAGCCCATCCTCCTCCGTTGCAACTCTATTGTAGTGAGCCACCGTCTTGCCAGCAATAATGGAAATATCCCTTGCAAGAATTACCCAACCCAGCACGGGGATCGTTCTTCCTGCAAAGGTTCCGATGTTTCTGACCAACCTGATTTTCAAATTTCTCACCGGGCCGCCCACCAGTGTTGGCAATTTCAAACCAAACGGGAATTGAGCCTTTTGAAAAACTCTTCTAGAGTATTTGCTTGCAAGCGAAGTTCCCTGTATCGCGCCGATCGGCTTTGTCCTGGTCGGCAAATTATTTCTACCAAGCAAGATCATGCCAACCGACACGGCATCATCGACGCCCAACTGATTCATCGTTTCGTCGACCATGATCCAGAAGAACAGTTCTCCCGCAGTCAAATTGACCATCCCATAATAATGGTAAGCCCCATTCAATTTCCCGACAGCATCCATTCAGCGTCCTCGTTCATAATTTTTAAAACTGCTTTTTAGTCTAACGAAGACATACGGTTACCGTGCCGACAAACCCGGCCGATCGATTGGCTGATCGCACCGCAACGATGGCGGAATTTCACGCGAAAAGAATCGTTATTCGGCTCGGCGTGAACAACGACGGGACGCGGCGGGATGCCGGAGAGAGAATGTGCATACCGATTCCGAATTGGAGCGGCCGTGCACACTCGCCATATGAACGTGACGAACCGTTATCAAACGGCTTTTATCCATGAGCGCCAATGCCATTGCGGCGTGTAATCTTCAAGCTGCTCCTGAATCTCGAAAGCACCCCGATCGCACATAAAAAAAGGCCTGCATATATGCAGGCCTTCGTTCGGTCGCCCGATCGCGTTCAGAACGACGCGACCATCGAGCCCTTGAACTGCTTCTTGATGAATTCCTTCACTTCCGGCGACTGGTACGCCTTGACCAGCTTCTTCACCCACGGCTGATCCTTGTCCTTCGCGCGCACGGCGATCAGGTTCGCATACGGGCTCGTCAGCGCTTCGAGCGCGATCGCGTCCTTGGTCGGCTGCAGGTTCGCGGCCAGCGCGTAGTTCGTGTTGATCACGGCGGCGTCGACGTCCGACAGCACGCGCGGCAGCTGCGCGGCGTCAAGTTCGGAGATCTTCAGCTTCTTCGGGTTCTCGGCGATGTCGAGCACCGTCGCGTTGTTGCCGCCCGTGCCGGCGCCGGCCTTCAGCTTGATCACGCCTTGCGTCTGCAGCAGCAGCAGCGCGCGGTTCTCGTTCGACGGATCGTTCGGCACCGCGATCTTCGCGCCTTGCGGCAGGTCCTTCAACGCCTTGAACTTCTTCGAGTACACGCCGATCGGCGAGATGTAGGTCAGGCCCGCGCTGACGATCTTGTAGCCGCGCTGCTTCACCTGGCTGTCGAGGTAGGGCTGGTGCTGGAAGCTGTTCGCGTCGAGGTCGCCCGAGTCGAGCGCCGCATTCGGCTGCACGTAGTCGTTGAACTCGATGACCTTCACGTTCAGGCCTTCCTTCTCCTTCGCGACCTTCTGCACGAGCTGCCACACTTCCGAATCCGGGCCCGCGACCGTGCCGACCTTGATCACCTTGTCTTCGGCGTGCGCGCCTGCCGACAGCGTCAGCGCGGCGCCGGTGGCCAGCACGGAAAATACCTTCAGGAGACTGCGACGCTTCATCTGTTTCTCGCTTTCTTGCTTGACTGAAATGGGGCGCGATACGGGTAAGCCCCGACTCGCAGGAAGGGGCAAATGGTGTCACAGGATCAGCGGGAAGTGAAATACATCCCGCTCATATGGGTATGCACCGCAGCGGTGCTGCCGGTCGCTGCACGACTCGTCCGTTAGTTGCGTTTCTGGCGTGCCGCGCCTCGGCCGGCCCGCGTCACATCGCTACCGCCTCGTCGGCCGCCTGCCCGCCGGTCCGACGCAGCGCCAGCCCGCCGGTGTCGCGGACCCGGAACGCGCCGACCGCGTCGCGCAGCCGCGCGGCCTGTTCCTGCAGCGACGCGGCGGCCGCGGCGGCCTCCTCGACGAGCGCCGCGTTCTGCTGCGTCACCTGGTCCATCTGCGTGACCGCGCGCCCGACCTGCGTGATGCCGCTCGCCTGCTCCTCGGACGCGGCCGCGATCTCGCCCATGATGTCGGTCACGCGCGCGACGGCCTGCAGGATCTCGCCCATCGTCGTGCCGGCCTGGCCGACCAGCGTCGAGCCGTTGCGCACGCGCTCGACCGAGTCGACGATCAGCTCGCGGATCTCCTTGGCGGCCGTCGCACTGCGCTGCGCGAGCGAACGCACTTCGCCCGCGACCACCGCGAACCCGCGGCCCTGCTCGCCCGCGCGCGCGGCCTCGACCGCCGCGTTCAGCGCCAGGATGTTGGTCTGGAATGCGATGCCCTCGATCACGCCGATGATGTCGGCGATCTTGCGCGAACTGTCGTCGATCTCGCCCATCGTGCCGATCACGCGGTTCACGACGTCGCTGCCGGTGCGCGCGATGTCCGATGCGTTGTTCGCGAGCCCGCTCGCCTGCCGTGCGTTGTCGGCGTTCTGCTTCACGGTCGCGGTCAGCTGCTCCATGCTCGCGGCCGTTTCTTCCAGCGACGCGGCCTGCTCCTCGGTACGCTGCGACAGGTCGTCGTTGCCGGCCGAGATCTGGCGGCTCGCCGACGCGATCGATTCGGCCGACTGGCGGATCCCGCCGATCGTCGCCTGCAGCCGCGCCTGCATGTCGTGCATCGCGGCCATCATGCTCGTGCGGTCGCCCGCGCGCACCGGCACCGGCTGCGTCAGGTCGCCCTGCGCGATGCGCGCCGCGAGCGCGGCCGCTTCGTCGGGTTCGCCGCCGAGGCTGCCGCGGACGTTGCGGATGATCACCAGCATCGCCGCGCTGATCACGAAGCCGATCACGAACACCACCGCGAGGTGGCCCAGAAGCGTCCGGTAATAGAGGGTGTCGATGTCCTTCAGGAACACGCCGCTCGAGATGTTCCAGTCCCACGGCGCGAACCGCGTGACATAGCTGATCTTCGGCACGGCCGTCTCGCTGTGCGGCAGCCGCCCGCGGTATTCGGCGAAACCGCTGCCGGTCGCCTTCGCGGCGTTCAGGATCGTCACGAACAGCGGCTTGCCGTCCGGATCGAGATAGTCGCCGACCTGCGTGTCGACGAGCTTCGGCAGCGTCGGGTGCATCAGCACGACCGGCTTCGAGTCCATCACGAATACGTAGCCCGAATCGCCGTAGCGCATCGCGGCGAGACGAGCGAGCGCATCGCGCTTCGCGTCGGCCTCGGGCAGCGTGCCGCTCTGCGCGAGCGCGTGATACGCCTTCACGATGCCGGCCGCGGAATCGACGAGATTCGCGATGCCTGCCTTGCGTTCGGCGAGCATCGTCGCGCGCGTCTCGTACGCGCTCCATGCGCCGACGCCCAGGAGACCGATCCATACCAGCGCAAGCGCGAGCCACAGCTTGCGGTTCAAACTCATTTTGCTCATCTGCGTGCCTCTGTCGATGTCGATGCGCGCGAACGGCCTGTCCCGCGCAAACGGTTGCTCATTTATTTACGGCAACGAGGCTTACAACTTGAATACACGCCCGCATGGCGAACCGGCGCACGACGGGCCGCGCCGGCGCGACAGCCGCGATCCGCTGTGCTACAAAGACCGGCTGACCGGCGCGCCACGCGCCGGCGTCATCCAGGGCCATCCATGTACGTCATCGACATCCACTACACCGCGTCGCTCGAGCGCATCGACGACGCGCTCGAACGCCACCGCGCGTATCTGCAGCCGCAGTTCGACAAGGGCATCTTCATCGCGGCGGGGCCGAAGGTGCCGCGCGAAGGCGGCGTGATCCTCGCGGCCCGCATCGATCGCGACGAACTCGACGCGATCCTCGAGACCGACCCGTTCGTCACCGAAGGGCTCGCGACGTATCGCGTGACCGAATTCCGGATCACGCGCGCCGCGTCCGGCTTCAACGTGCCGGCGCTGCCGTAACGCGACACCGGCGCATCACGCGCGCAGGCAAACGCGCCGCCCGGCGGGCAGCGCGTGCAGACAACGGGAAAGGAGGGAAAGCGTGACGGCGCGGGTTGGCCGTCACGTGATCGCCGGGCCGTGCGCCCGGCGGCTGCCGGTCAGCCGACCAGCAGCTTCAGGTCGTGGACCCACGGGGCGGGACCCTGGCCGTCGCGCACGAACAGGCGCAGCTTGCCGTCGCGGTCGAACACATAGCTCGCGGCCGTGTGATCCATCGTGTAGCTGTCGGGCGTCTTGCCGGGCACCTTCGCGTAGTACACGCGGAAATCCTTCGTGACCTTCTTCAGCGCCGCTTCGTCGGCCGGCCGCAGGCCGACGAATGACGGGTCGAACGCGGGCACGTACTGGCCGAGCAGCGCCGGCGTGTCGCGCTCCGGATCGATGGTGACGAACAGCACCTGCACGCGCTTCGCGGCATCGGGCCCGAGCTGCTTCAGCGCTTCGGACAACTCGGCCATCGTCGTCGGGCACACGTCCGGGCAGTGCGTATAGCCGAAGAACATCACGACGGCCTTACCCTTGAAATCGGCGAGCGTACGCACCTTGCCGGCCGTATCGGGCAGCGAGAAATCGCTGCCGAACTGCGTGTTGCCGGTGATGTCGAGATTCTGGAATTTCGGCGCGTTGTCGCATCCGGCGAGCAGCAGCGCTGCCGTGAATGCGCACGCGAGCATCCAGCCTTGGCGCGCGCGGCGCCCGAACCGTGAATGGAGCATTGCGTTCAAACCGTGCGGTTACACGCCGAGCAGCGGGCGTGCGTAGTGATCGACGAGCAGCGCGGCGAACAGCAGCGACAGGTAGACGATCGAGTAGCGGAAGGCCTTGCGGGCAAGTTCGTCCGAATAGTCGCGGTGGATCTTCCACGCATACGCGAGGAACACCGCGCCGAGCAGCACCGCGCTCGTCAGGTAGACGGCCCCGCTCATCCCGGAGATGAATGGCATCAGCGTGACGGCGAACAGGATCACCGTGTACAGCAGGATGTGCAGCCGCGTGAATTTCTCGCCGTGCGTGACGGGCAGCATCGGCAGCCCCGCGTTCTCGTAATCCTTGCGGCGATAGAGCGCGAGCACCCAGAAATGCGGCGGCGTCCACACGAAGATGATCAGCACGAGGATCCACGCGTCGCCCGGCACCGCGCCGGTGACGGCGGCCCAGCCGAGCGCCGGCGGCATCGCGCCCGACGCGCCGCCGATCACGATGTTCTGCGGCGTCATCGGCTTGAGCAGCAGCGTGTAGATCACCGCGTAGCCGACGAACGTCGCGATCGTCAGCCACATCGTCAGCGGGTTCGTGAACGTATAGAGCGTCCAAGCGCCGACGCTGCCGAGCACGGCCGAGAACAGCAGGATCTGCGGCGTCGTGATCTCGCCGCGCGCGGACGGGCGCCACGCGGTACGGCGCATCATCGCGTCGATCTTCTGTTCGACGAGGCAGTTGATCGCGAACGCGGCGCCGGCCAGCAGCCAGATGCCGACCGTGCCGCCGATCAGCACATGCCAAGGCACCATGCCCGGCGTCGCGAGGAACATGCCGATCACCGCGCAGAACACCGCGAGCTGCGTGACACGCGGCTTCGTCAGCGCCATGTACTGGGAAAAGCGGCTACCGGGCGATTGGGAGAGGGTGCTTTGCATGGGGACGGTCACGCCGGGGCGGCGTCGCGCGCAGGCTGCGCGACACGGCCGGGGCGGCTTGAAAGGATGCGAAAGTTTAACATGACGACGAGCAGCAGCAGGACCGCGGCCCCGCCGTTGTGCGCGACGGCGACCGGCAGCGGCCACTGCAGCACGATGTTGGTCAGGCCCGTCACGAACTGCAGCAGCACGACCAGCAGCACGCCGTTCGCGGGCCGCCGCAGCGATTCGAAGCGGCGCATCTTCAGCGCGAACGCGACCAGGTACGCGACCACGACGAACGCGAACGTGCGGTGCGTCCAGTGGATCGCGACCAGCGCGTCCTGCGTGATCGCGTCGCCGTCCTTCGTCATCCCGAGCGCGCGCCACAGATGGAAGCCGTGCTGGAAATCCATCGGCGGGATCCACTGGCCGTTGCAGGTCGGGAAGTCGGTACACGCGAGCACCGCGTAGTTGGTGCTCACCCAGCCGCCGAGCGCGATCTGCACGACCAGCAGCACGAGCGCCGCGAGCGCGGCCGCACGGAAGCGCCCGGCCTCCGGGTCATACGACGGCAGCGGGGTCTGCCGCGCCGCGAGCCAGCCGAGCGTGCCGAGCAGCATGAGGCCGAGCAGCAGGTGGATCGTGACGATCACCGGCTGCAGCTTCATCGTGACCGTCCACGCGCCGAACGCACCCTGCACGAGGATCAGCAGCAGCAGGCTCGTCGGCCACCACGGCGACACGTGCAGCGGGCGGCGGCGCAGGCGCGCGGCCCACGCGATCACGACCTGCGCGATGATCAGCACGCCGATCGCCATCGCGAAATAGCGGTGGATCATCTCGATCCACGCCTTCGTCATGCTGACCGGCCCCGTCGGCATCGCCTGGTGCGCGGCCGAGATCGCGGCGTGCGCGATGAACGGCGACGACGTGCCGTAGCAGCCGGGCCAGTCGGGGCAGCCGAGCCCCGAATCGGTCAGGCGCGTGAAGCCGCCGAACATCACGAGGTCGAGCGTCAGGAACGTGGTGATCCACACCAGCTTGCGAAACTTGTCGTCGTCGGCCTTCACCCACACGTACGACAGCGGCAGCAGCGCGATGCAGAAGCCGATCAGGCCGAGTTGCAGTAGATACGACATCGGAATGGTGCCTCGTTCTCTCGCCTTAACCGATGCTCGACCACTTCAGCAGCTTCGTCACGTCCGACTTGATCTTGCTGGGATTCGGGTCTTTCGGGAAACGCATCATCAGGTTGCCGTTCGGATCGACCATGTAGATGTGGTCGCTGTCCTTCGTGCCGGCGTCGGCCGGCAGCCATGCGGCCACCGCGGCCGGATCGGCGACGAGCCGGCGCGTGTCCGGATAAGCATCCAGCACCTTCTGCGGCGTCGCGCCTGCGTCGCTGCGCAGCCACACCATCGTGATCCGGTGCCGCTCGCCCGCCTGCGTGACGCGGATCTGGCGCATGAAATAGAGCTTCTGCGCGCACGCGTCGTCGCACGCGCTGCGGTCGGTCATCACGAACAGCCACACGCCGCGCAGCGACGACAGCGGCACCGTCTTGCCGGTTTCGTCGGTCACCTGCAGATCGGCCGGGATCGGGCGCTGCGGCTCGATCAGCGTGCCGTAGTTCGTCGACCCGCCCTTCGGCTTGATCACGTAATAGGTGAAGTACGACGCGATCATCGGTGCGGCGCACACGAGACCCAGCAGCACGAGCATCCAGCGGCCGCGCTTGCGGGCCGCAGGCGAGATCGGCGCAGCGGCCGGACCCTGACGGGAAGATTGCATGGACAAATCAGACCTCTCGAAACGAACCCGCGGCGCCGGCGCCGCGTCCTGGGATGGCGCTCATGCGCCGGCCGACTTCTTCGCCGCACGCCGCGCGGCGTACAGGCCGAAGCCGAGCGCGGCCGCCGCCATCGCCCACCACTGAAACATGTAACCGTAATTGCGCTCGACGCCGGTCGTCGCCGCCGGCCAGTCGCGCACGAGCTTGTCGCCGTCGTCGCTCGTCTGCTGGATCACGAACGGCTGCAGCGGCAGCCCCGTTTCCTTCGCATACGCGGCGACGTCCAGGTTCTGCCGGATCTTCTGGTGCGCGGCCGACCCGCCTTCGCCGAGCTCGAACGCACGCGATGCGTCGGCACGCGCGATGCCGACGATCTCGACGTCGCCCGCCGGCGTCGCGAACGGCTCGATCGCCGTGCGATCGGCAATATTGCGCGGCAGCCAGCCGCGGTTCACGAGCACGACGCCGCCGCCCGTGAGTTTAAACGGCATCACGACGTAAAAACCCGGCTGGTCGTTATACGGCCGATTGTCGAGGAACACCGCCTGCTCGGGCAGGAACCGGCCCCTGGCCCGCACGCGATGAAACTCGATCGACGCGAGCGGCATCGGCTGCGCGCCGACGTCGACGGGCACCGCCTGCTCGTAGCGCGCGATGCTCGCCTGCAGCGCTTCCTTCTGGTGCGCGCGGTCGCGCTGCCAGAACCCGAGCCGGATCGTGACGGCGACGACGACGAGGATCAGCAGCGCGGGCAGCCAGCGGATCTTCATCATGCGGCCCGCCCGGCACCTGCGCGAAAGCGAAGTGCGATAATTATCCTCTTCCTTTCGAATTGCCGTCGTCCGGTTCGCGTCATGCACATACTCGTTCCCATCGCCTTCGTCCTCATCATTGCCAGCATGGGCTCGGCGCTCTACTTCATGATGCACGACCGCGGCCACACGAAGCGCATGGTCTGGTCGCTCGCCACCCGCGTCGGGCTGTCGGTGTCGCTGTTCCTGCTCATCCTGGTTGCGAACTGGATGGGCTGGATCCATTCGACCGGCCTGCCGATCGGGCGTTGATGCCGTTGCCGCGGCCGCCGCTGTGACATTTCGCCGCATGGCCGCGCCACCAAGCAAAAGCGCCGCCTGACTGAGTCGCGGCGGCGCCAGGGTGGTATCGGCAGGCAGCGGCGCTGCCCGGCGACACCAATGAAAACGGCCCGCGCATTGCTGCGCGGGCCGTTGTTCCATTTACAGCCAGTAGACGACGACGTACAGGCCGAGCCAGACGACGTCGACGAAGTGCCAGTACCACGCGGCGCCTTCGAATGCGAAGTGATGATCGGGCTTGAAGTGGCCGCGGATCATCCGCACCAGCACCACCGCGAGCATCGTGCCGCCGAGGAACACGTGGAAACCGTGGAAGCCCGTGAGCAGGAAGAACGTCGAACCGTACACGCCCGAGTTCAGCGTCAGGTTCAGTTCGTTGTACGCGTGGTAGTACTCGAAGCCCTGCAGGAACAGGAAGCAGATACCGAACACGAGCGTCGCGGCCAGCCAGGCGATCGCCTTCTTGCGATGATCGTCACGCAGTGCGTGGTGCGAGATCGTCAGCGTCACGCCCGACGACAGCAGGAACGCGGTGTTCAGCGTCGGGACCGGCCACGGGCCCATCGTCTTGAAGTGACCGGCGAGCGCGGCGGGGCCTTCGTTCGGCCACACGGCGGAGAAATCCGGCCAGATCAGCTTGTAGTCGAGGCTGCCGAGCTGGTGCAGCGCGATTTCACGTGCATAGAACAGTGCGCCGAAGAACGCGCCGAAGAACATCACTTCCGAGAAGATGAACCAGCTCATGCTCCAGCGGTACGACTTGTCGACGTTCTTGCCGTAATGACCGCCTTCCGATTCGGCGATCGCGTCGCCGAACCAGTGATACAGCGTGAAGAGCAACCACAGCAGGCCGAGCAGCGCCGTAAACGGCGCCCAGTCGTGACCGTTGATCCACAGCGCCGCCGATCCGAGCATGACCAGCAGGCCGATGGCTGCACTGATCGGATGGTGCGACGGATGCGGCACGAAATAGTACGGGGTCTGGTTTTGACCGCTCATGCTTGATTCTCCACTTCTGTCCAATTTGTGTACCGGAAACCGCTCCGGCTTTATTTCTTGCGCGGCACGACTGCACCGCTCTTTCCTGCGCGCAGCACCGTGGCGCCGCGCACTGCATTCTTTCGTGGCCGCCGGCCGCTCTAGCCGCTGGCCGCGCGCCTCAACCCACGACGGCACGCACGATCAGGATCAGCACGCCGATGAACATGCCGGCCGCGAGCAACGCGACGATCAGCACGTGCAGCGGATTGAGCTGCGTCGCGTCGGCCTCCAGGTCGCGCCGCTTGCGCACCCCGAAGAACGACCAGAGCACCGCTTTCAGCGCCTGGCCGAACGTCCCGCTCCGCTTAACTTCCGTCATCGCCCCGCCTCCGTCGTCATGCGTCCGGCTTCGCCGCGCCCTGCGCCGCGGTACTCCGCTGCGCCGGCGCCGGCGTGGCCGGCGTATTCAGCTCGAAGAACGTGTACGACAGCGTGATCGTCTTCACGTCCTTCGGCAGTTTCGGATCGATCACGAACACCACCGGCATCTTGCGCGACTCGTTCGCGGCCAGCGTCTGCTGCGTGAAGCAAAAGCACTCGATCTTCTTGAAAAACTCCGTCGCCTGCTTCGGCGCGTAGCTCGGAATCGCCTGCGCCACGACCGGCCGGCCCTGCCCGTTCGTCACGTCGTACACGATCGTCGTCAGTTCGCCCGGATGCACGTCGAGGCTGTTGTGCTCCGGCTTGAAACCGAGCGGCCCGCGCGCGTTCGCATCGAACTCGACCGACACCGTACGGCTGGTGTCGACCTGCGAGTTCTTCACCTCGCGCTCGCTGACGTCGCGCTGCACCAGGTTGTTGATGCCGGTGATCTGGCAGATCGCCCGATACATCGGGATCAGCGCGAAGCCGAAACCGAACATCAGCGCGGCCACGACAAAGAGCTTCACCAGCATCGAACGATTGAACGCGCGATCGACGGCGCCCTCTTCCGGCTTCGACATACGACTACTTCCTCGCTACTGCGTCAGTTACTGCATCAGTGAGTGGACAGCCACCACTGCTTGATCACGACACCCACAAAGAAAACGGCGGCGATGACGAGCAGGATGAGGCCGAGCCGCTTGTTGCCCGCGCGAATCTGCTCGGGCGTTCGTCTTTCTTGTGGATTCCGGGTCATCTGAAACTTCGCTGAAACTTCAGTTCCGCGCCCGCCGCGCCTGCCTGCACGGCAGGCAGCGGCGGAGCGCACTGTGCAACTTACTCGACGTGCGGCGGTTGCTCGAACGTGTGGAACGGAGCCGGGCTCGGCACCGTCCACTCGAGGCCCGTCGCGCCATCCCACGGCTTGTCCGACGCCTTTTCCAGCTCGCCGCCGCCACGGTAGGCCGGCAGCGCGACTGCGAACAGGAAGTACACCTGCGCGAGGCCGAAGCCGAATGCGCCGATCGTCGCGACCTGGTTGAAGTCCGTGAACTGCGCCGGGTAGTCCGCATAGCGGCGCGGCATGCCCGCGAGACCGACGAAGTGCATCGGGAAGAACGTCAGGTTGAAGAAGATCATCGACGCCCAGAAGTGGATCTTGCCGCGCGTCTCGTTGTACATCCAGCCCGTCCACTTCGGCGCCCAGTAGTACCAGCCCGAGAACAGCGCGAACAACGAGCCGGCCACCAGCACGTAGTGGAAGTGCGCCACCACGAAGTAGGTACCGTGATACTGGATGTCGAGCGGCGCCATCGCGAGCATCAGGCCCGTCAGGCCGCCGAACGTGAACACGAACAGGAAGCCGATCGCGAACAGCATCGGGGTTTCGAACGTCATCGAGCCGCGCCACATCGTCGCGAGCCAGTTGAACACCTTCACGCCCGTCGGCACCGCGATCAGCATCGTCGCGTACATGAAGAACAGCTGGCCGGTGACCGGCATGCCCGTTGCGAACATGTGGTGCGCCCAGACCATGAACGACAGGATCGCGATCGATGCCGTCGCGTACACCATCGAGCTATAGCCGAACAGCGTCTTGCGTGCGAACGCCGGGATCACCTGCGACACGATCCCGAACGCCGGCAGAATCATGATGTACACCTCGGGGTGGCCGAAGAACCAGAAGATGTGCTGGTACATCACCGGATCGCCGCCGCCTGCCGCGTTGAAGAACGACGTGCCGAAGTGGCGGTCGAACAGCACCATCGTGATCGCGCCTGCCAGGACCGGCATCACGGCGATCAGCAGGTACGCGGTGATCAGCCACGTCCACGCGAACATCGGCATCTTCATCAGCGTCATGCCCGGTGCGCGCATGTTCAGGATCGTCACGACGATGTTGATCCCGCCCATGATCGACGACGCGCCCATGATGTGGACCGCGAAGATCGCGAAGTCCATGCCCGGGCCCATCTGCGTCGACAGCGGTGCATACAGCGTCCAGCCGGCGGCCGTCGCGCCGCCCGGCGCGAAGAACGAGCCGACCAGCAGCACGGCCGCGACCGGCAGCAGCCAGAAGCTGAAGTTGTTCATCCGCGCGAACGCCATGTCGGATGCGCCGATCTGCAGCGGAATCATCCAGTTCGCGAAGCCGACGAACGCCGGCATGATCGCGCCGAACACCATGATCAGGCCGTGCATCGTCGTGAGTTCGTTGAAGAACTCCGGACGCATGATCTGCAGGCCCGGCTCGAACAGCTCGGCACGGATGCCGAGCGCCATCACGCCGCCCGACAGGAACATGATGAACGAGAACAGCAGGTACAGCGTACCGATGTCCTTGTGGTTGGTGGCGAACAGCCAGCGACGCCAGCCGTGCGGCATTTCGTGCGCGTGGTCGTCGTGCGCGTGGTCCGCGGCTACGTCGTGCCCGATGCTAGACATGAGAATCTCCTAATGCGAATACGTCGACTAACTCAGCGACACGTCAAGCCGCCGGACCGATCTCGACACGCCGGGCTTCCTTGGCGTCAGCCCCGCCCGTGATCGTTTCCGGCTTTTTCATGATGATGTGGTCTTCCGCCACGCCTGCTGCCTTCAGCGCGTCGCGCACGGCCTGTGCACGATGCTTCGCCAGTTCGGCGTTTGCGTCGGCCGAGCCCGTCTTGTCGGTGAAGCCCGACAGCGCCAGCTTCGCGTCCGGATGTGCCTTCGCATAGTCGACTGCGGCGGCGATCGCCGCTTTCGCGTCGGCCGGCAGCACGCTCTTGCCCGTTTCGAAGTAGATCGTCGACAGCGCGGCCGATGCCGCTGCAGCCGGCTGCTCGGCGGCGCCCGACGCGGCTTGCGCCGGTGCCGAAGCCGCTTCCGCCGGAGCGGCTGCCGCGCCTGCCGTGTCTTCCGGCATCTTGCCGTTGCGCGCGTCAGCCACTTGCTTCGGCTGCAGCAGGTCGTTCTTGTGGTTGCCCCACGAGTTGCGTTCGTACGTGACGACCGAAGCGATGTCGAGGTCCGACAGTGACGCCCACGACGGCATCGCGCCCTTGCCGTGCAGCACGCGCTCGACGTGCGCGGCGATCGGGCCGTTCACGATCGGGCTGCCGTCCATGGCCGGGAACGCGCCGAGGCCCTTGCCGCTCACCTGGTGGCAGGCCGCGCAGTTCGCCTTGTAGACTTCCTCGCCGTGCGCGACGAGTTCGGCCATCGTGTAGACCTTGTTCGGGTCGACCGCCGCGCTGGCCAGCTTGGCCTTCTGCGCGGTAACCCACTTCGCGTAGTCGTCTTCCGACAGCACTTCGACCACGACCGGCATGTACGCGTGTTCCTTGCCGCACAGCTCGGTACAGAAACCGCGGAACGTACCGACCTTGTCGGCCTTGAACCACGTGTCGCGCACGAAGCCGGGGATCGCATCCTGCTTCACGCCGAACGCCGGCACGTACCACGAGTGGACGACGTCGTTCGCGGTCGTGATGATGCGGATCTTCTTGTTGACCGGCACGACGAGCGGGTTGTCGACTTCCTGCAGATAGGTGTCGGTGATCGGCTTCTTGCCCATCACTTCGTCACGCGGAGTGGTCAGCGTCGACAGGAAGCCGATGCCCTCGCCCGGGCCCTTCACGTAGTCGTAGCCCCACTTCCACTGGTAGCCGGTGACCTTGATCGTGAGATCGGCGTTCGTCGTGTCCTTCATCGCGACGACGGCCTTCGTCGCCGGCAGCGCCATCAGCACGACGATGACGAACGGCACGATCGTCCAGATGATCTCGACGGTCGTGCTTTCATGGAAATTGGCGGCCTTGTGGCCCTTGGATTTGCGGTGCGCGAAGATCGAATAGAACATCACGCCGAACACGCCGACGAAGATCACCGTACACAGGATCAGCATCATCGTGTGGAGATCGTAGAGCTCCTCGGCGATCTTCGTGACAGGCGGCTGAAAGTTGATCTCGTTGACACGGGGGCCGCCCGGGCTATCACCGACCGCCAGGGCCGCACCGGCAAAGAGCAATCCGCTGCATGCCAGCACGCCCGCGAGGGCTCGCTTGATTGTTTTCATAGCATCCTTACCCAAAATTTCCATTCAAACCCTCCCCCGTCGCAAGCCGCCGGCCTGTTCCCGGCCGGTGCCCGCGCCTCGTCAGCCGCAGCGCCTGAGCGACACGCGCAGTTCGTCGGCGAACTGCGCGCGCTTGTACTGCGCGAGATGCTGCCCGATTACGACGGTCTGCCCGCGCGATACCAGCCGAATCGGATCGCGTGGCGTCGCACCCGGCTCGACCCGCACCCAGCGCGGGTTGAATTCGATCTGCGTGAGCCGCTCCGCATCCATCCGCTCGATCACGAGCCGATGCGGATACAGCCTGATGCGCTCGTAGTCGACCGCATGGCGAGCATAGATCGCAAATGCGACACCCACTGCCAGCAACTCGACTCCGGTAAAGGGCATGACGAGCCAGGCCCCTCTCCACATCAGCAACGTCGCGATCGCCAGCGAGAAGCCCGCGAGCGACGCGTAAAACAGCACGAACTGGCGTGGCGACACCGAACAGTTGCGTTTCATCAGCCAGTCTTCGAGAACCGGCTCGCCGTTCGTCGTCTCCGCCGAAACCCTCGCTGCTTCCATCGCCGCCTCACGCGAATGGCATGCGATGCATGCCTGCATCGGACTCGTCGCCCCGTATTGCGGGGACCCCGGGACGACAAGCTGACGCATTATAGGCGGGTTCAATGGCATCCACAAGCAAGCGGCTATCGCCCGCCAAGCCAAGCGCGACAAGCTTTTCGGCCATTTTTCGCGCCATTTCGACCGCGCCTCGCGCCGCTAATTTCAGACATAACAAAACCCCTCTTTACCGCTTTACCGATTCTTCGGACGCCCCTTGCCGATATCCTCGATGCGCACGATCCCGTGCCCTTCGGCGGTCGTGCGCGGTACGGCCTTCCATGCGTGGCCGTAGATCACCTCGAAGGTCAGCGGAATCGTGCCGTCCTCGCGCCGGCGCGCCTCCAGCGCGTCGCCGAGCGCCGCGCGAAAGCGCCGCGTCGCGTGCCGCGGCGCCGTGCGCTCGAACGGATAGGCGCCCCAGCGGCGCACGTCGGCCAGCAGGGAATCGGGGGATTTGTAGGTGACGGTCAGCACTTCCTGATCCATCACGGGAATCTCGAAGCCGCTCTCGACGAGCATGTCGCCGAGGTCGTGCATGTCGACGAAATCGATCACGCGTGCGGCCGGCGGCGCCATGCCGAGCGCCGCTTCGGCATCCGCGCAGGCCGCGCGCAGCTCGCGCAGCGTGTCGGGGCCGAGCGTGCTGAACATCAGCAGGCCGTTCACGCGCAGCACGCGCTGCCATTCGGGCAGCACCGCGTCGGGACGTGAATGCCAGTGGAGCGCGAGATTCGACCAGATCAGGTCGAATGCGCCGCCCGGGAACGGCAGCGCGGCGAAATCGGCCTGCGCGACGCGCGGGCCGCGCTGGCCCAGCGCGCGGCCGAGCGACGCCGGCAGCCAGCGGCGCCAGCTGGCCTGCTCGACCTCGCGCTGACCGGCCCGCGCGAGCATCGCGCCGGACAGGTCGACGCCGAACACGGGGGCTTCCGGAAAGCGCGCACGCAGCGCCGGCAGGTCGTCGCCGGGGCCGCAGCCCGCATCGAGCACGGCCGCGGGGCTCACCTTGATGTATTCGAGACGCTCGTTCATCCGCTGCGCGATCTCGCGCGGCAGGAACGCGACCGCGTCGAAGGTGGCGGCGCGGCGGTCGAAGATCCGCCGCAGGCGCCTGGCGTCATTGGCCGGACGGCCGGTGGAAGTCGAAGCTGGGGACATGTCGGGCACACTGGCGAAGAGCCCGAAGTATACTCGCTCGCCCCGGAAGCTTCATTGAGGCGGGGTGGCAGGAGTGTTGCGATGATCCGCAGTTCCGCCGAGCGCACGATGCGCGTCGTTTTGTCGCAGGTTCGCGTGCTGGCGACGAAGGTCGCCGCCGTCGCGCTGCCGAATCGCTGCGCACTGTGCGGCAATTTGTCACATGCCGTGATATGCGATGCTTGCGACGCCGCGTACTGGAATGAAGCGCGATTGCGCTGCGACGCCTGCGCGCTGCCGCTGGGCGTCGGGCAGGCGCATGCACGCCGTGGCGCGGGAACTGCCGCCGGCCACCCGGCCGCGTATCGGTGCGATGCGTGCCGCACCGCCCCGCCGCCGTTCGATGCGACGCTCGCGCTCGCGGATTACCGCGCGCCGCTCGACGGGCTCGCGCGCGGCCTGAAGTTTCACGCGCGGCTCGCGCTCGGCGCCGAATTCGCGGCGCGGCTCGCGCGGCTGGTCGACGATACGCCGGACGCGAGCGGTTTCGACCTGGTCGCGCCGGTGCCACTGTCGCGCCGGCGGCTCGTTGCACGCGGCTACAACCAGGCGTGGGCGATTGCACGTCCGCTCGCCCACCGGCTCGGCGTCCGCGCGGACGCGGCACTGCTCGCGCGCGTCGCCCACACGGCACCGCAGTCGCGGCTCGACCGGCAGGCCCGGCGCGACAACGTGACAGCAGCGTTCGCGGTGGCAGGCGACGTCGCCGGTCGCCACGTCGCGCTCGTCGACGACGTGATGACGTCCGGCGCGACGCTCGCGGCCGCCGCGCACGTGCTGAAGGCGGCGGGCGCCGCGCGCGTGACGAATCTGGTTGCGCTGCGCACCGCCAGGGATTAATTAGATAGGGAGGCCGGCCGCGCCAACGCGGCCGCTGCCGTCACGAACCGGCCGGCCGGGAACGCGCACGTTGCGCCGCCCCGGCCGGCCCAGCCAAACCGAAATATGTTCAACGTCGTCCTCGTCGCCCCCGAAATTCCGCCCAACACCGGCAACGTGATCCGCCTGTGCGCCAATACGGGCGCGCACCTGCACCTGATCGAACCGCTCGGCTTCCCGCTCGACGACGCGCGGATGCGCCGCGCCGGCCTCGACTATCACGAGTACGCGCAGATGCGCGTGCACCGCGACTGGGACGCATTCGTCGCGTCCGAGGCACCCGATCCCGCGCGGATGTTCGCGTTCACGACACGCGGCTCGGGCCGCTTCCACGATCATGCGTTCCTGCCGGGCGACTGGTTCGTGTTCGGTTCCGAGACGCGCGGCCTGCCCGCCGAACTGCTCGAGCGCTTTCCGAACGAACAGCGCGTGCGCCTGCCGATGCGGCCGGACAACCGCAGCCTGAACCTGTCGAACACGGTCGCGGTGGTCGTATTCGAGGCGTGGCGCCAGGCCGGCTTCGAAGGCGGCGCCTGACGCTCGTCGGCCATCACCCGCCGCGCGGAAGGCATCAGGCCCGCGTGAGCCGCACGCGATACAGGTCGTAGATGTCGGGGGAAAAGCACGCGAACACCACGCGTGCGAGGCTCGGCGCCTGCGGCAGCATTTCGGCGACGGTGCCGACCGCGATGCCGACGGCCTCTTCAACGGGATAACGGTAGATTCCGCAGCTGATTGCGGGGAATGCGATCGACGTCGCCGCGACCTCCTCGGCCAGCTCGATCGCCCGCCGGTAACACGACGCGAGCAGGTCGGCCTCGCCGCGCCCGCCGCCGTACCACACGGGGCCGACCGCATGGATCACGTAACGCGCCGGCAGCCCGTGGCCGCGCGTGAGCTTCGCGTCGCCCGTGTCGCAGCCGCCGAGCGTGCGGCACTCGGCGAGCAGGCCGGGGCCGGCTGCGCGATGGATCGCGCCGTCGACGCCGCCCCCGCCGAGCAGCGAGCCGTTCGCCGCGTTGACGATCGCGTCGACCTCGAGCGCCGTGATGTCGACGACCTGCGCGTCGAGCGTGGTGGAACCGATCTGCAGCATGACACCCTCCCGAAACGCCGGAGACTGTTCAAGCGTAGTCCGCTTTGGCGCCGCGCGCCCGGTGCAACCGCACCGGGGAGCAGCGGTTCGCGCTACTCGGCGCGCGCGTCGCGCCGCAGCAGGCCGCTGACCGCGTCGCGCGGTGCGATGCCGTCGAACAGCACGCCGCACACGGCTTCGGTGATCGGCATTTCGATCGACTGCGCACGCGCGAGCGCCAGCACGGCCTGCGCGCAGCGCACGCCTTCGGCCACGTGGCCGAGCGCACCGAGGATGTCGTTCAGCGTGCGGCCGGCCGCCAGTTGCAGGCCGACCGTGCGGTTGCGCGACAGGTCGCCCGTCGCGGTGAGGATCAGGTCGCCGAGGCCCGTGAGGCCCGTGAAGGTTTCCGCGCGGCCGCCGAGCGCGACGCCGAGCCGCGACATTTCGGCGAGGCCGCGCGTGATCAGCGCGGCGCGCGCGTTCAGCCCGAGGCCGAGGCCGTCGGCAATGCCGGTCGCGATCGCCAGCACGTTCTTCACCGCGCCGCCGACCTCGACGCCGACCACGTCGTCGCCCGTATAGATCCGCATGGCGCCGTGATGGAACGCGGCGAGCGTGCGTTCGCGGCACTCGGCCGACGTGCTCGCCACCGTCAGCGCGACGGGCAGCGACTGCCCGACCTCGCGCGCGAAGCTCGGGCCCGACAGCACGCCGTTGCTCTGCTGTTCGGGCAGCTCGGCCGCGATCACCTGGTGCGGCAGCAGATGCGTGTCGGCCTCGAAGCCCTTGCAGACCCAGACGATATGCGCAGGCACGCAGCCCGCGTCGCGCATCGCGTGACACAGCGTGCGCAGCCCGGCCACCGGCGCGGCGATCACGCACAGCGCGTCGTCCGCGGCGCCATGCGCGAGCGCGGCGCCGAGATCGGCGTCGTAGCGCAACGCGTCAGGCAGCGCGATGCCGTCCAGATAGCGGGAATTTTCGTGCCGGGCCTGCAGCCCGGCGATGAGCGCGGCATCGCGCGCCCACAGAAGCGTATCGTGCCGCGCGGCCAGATGGCCCGCGAGCGCGGTGCCCCAGGCACCGGCGCCGAGAACGGCTACTTTCATACCCAGCACCGGTCCGAGTGAAACGTCAGTTCAGCGTCGTGCCGTTCGGCGCGCCTGCTGCGGCGCCGGCCTGCTGCTGAAGCTGCGCGAGACGCTGCTCGTACAGCGCCTGGAAGTTGATTTCCGCCAGGTGGATCGGCGGGAAGCCCGCGCGCGTGATCGCGTCGGCGATGTTCGAACGCAGGTACGGGAACAGGATCGTCGGGCATGCGATGCCGACGAGCGGGTCGAGCTGTTCGTCCGGAATGTTGCGGATGTCGAAAATGCCGGCCTGCTTCGCTTCGATCAGGAACGCGACCTTGTCCTTCACCTTCGCCGTGACGGTACCCGACACGACGACTTCGAACACGCTTTCCGCGAGGCGGTCGGCCTTCACGTCGACTTCGACTTCAACCGACGGCATGTCCTGCTCGAGGAAGATCGCCGGCGAATTCGGCTGCTCGAGCGACATATCCTTCAGGTAGACGCGCTGGATGTTGAAGAACGGTTGGTTTTCGACGTCGGACATGGTGTTTCCCTAAAAGTGGTGACGGAGCGGCCCGGCTTCTCGCCGGCCGCCACGGATGAATCCTGCGGCGCCCAAGCCGCGGCGCGGCCGGCGGCCATTCTGCCCTAATCAGGCCGCTTGCAGAAGCGGAACGAGGCCGCCTTCGCGGTCGAGCTTCGACAGATCGTCGTAGCCGCCGACGTGCGTGTCGCCGATATAGATCTGCGGCACCGTGCGGCGCCCCGTGCGCGTCATCATTTCCTCGCGGCGGGCCGGATCGCGATCGATCAGCACCTTTTCGATCTGCTCGACCCCGCGCAGCTTCAGCAGGCGCTCGGCCTGCATGCAATACGGACACACCTGCGTGCTGTACATCAAAACCTTGTTCACTTCGCCACTCCTTGTTTGACGACCGGCATCCCGGCCTGCTGCCAGGCGGCCACGCCGCCTTCGAGCACGTGCACTTCGGCGTAACCCGCCGCCTCGACCTCACGCGCCGCCTTCTGCGACTGCTGGCCGTTCTGGCAGACGAGCAGCACCGGCGTGCTCTTGTTCTTCGCGACCTGCGCAATTTTCGCGCCGATCTCGCCCGCGGCGACCTGGCGCGCCGACGGCAGGTGGCCGGCGGCGAAATCGGCCGCGGCACGCACGTCGATCACGATCGCGTTGCGGCGGTTGATGAGTTGCGTCGCCTCTGCGGCCGACAGGCCGCCACGGCCGCGGCGCAGTGCGGGCCAGGCCAGCAGGCCGCCGGAGACCACCAGGATCGCGATGAGGGCCAGGTTCGTGTAATCGGTAAAGAACGTCACGGAATTCCGCCGGAAAAAGAGAAATCGGATGAGGACAATCCCGCCATTATAAAATAACCGTCTTGCGCGATGGCGGGCCCGGGTCGGGTCCTGCACGACGCGCCACAGCTTCCTTCACTACCGACCGCAAGATCCATGTACAAACTCGTTCTCATCCGCCACGGCGAATCGACGTGGAACAAGGAAAACCGCTTCACCGGCTGGGTCGACGTCGACCTGACCGAACAGGGTCGCAACGAGGCCTACCAGGCCGGCGAATTGCTCAAGGAGGCCGGCTACACGTTCGACATCGCGTACACGTCGGTGCTCAAGCGCGCGATCCGCACGCTGTGGCACGTGCAGGACAGGATGGACCTGATGTACCTGCCGGTCGTCCACTCGTGGCGCCTCAACGAGCGCCACTACGGCGCGCTGTCGGGCCTGAACAAGGCGGAGACGGCCGCGAAGTTCGGCGACGAGCAGGTGCTCGTGTGGCGCCGCAGCTACGACACGCCGCCGCCCGCGCTGGAGCCGACCGACGAGCGCGCGCCGTTCAACGACCCGCGCTATGCGAAGGTGCCGCGCGAGCAGCTGCCGCTCACCGAGTGCCTGAAGGACACGGTCGCGCGCGTGCTGCCGCTGTGGAACGAGTCGATCGCGCCGGCCGTGCGCGCCGGCAAGCAGGTGCTGATCGCCGCGCACGGCAACTCGCTGCGCGCGCTGATCAAGTACCTCGACGGCATCTCGGACAGCGACATCGTCGGCCTGAACATCCCGAACGGCGTGCCGCTCGTCTATGAACTCGACGAGAACCTGAAGCCGATCAAGCACTATTACCTCGGCGACCAGGACGCCATCGCGCAGGCGCAGGCCGCCGTCGCGAAGCAGGGCAAGGCAGGCTGACGCCCGTCGCGCCGGGCAGGCCGCGTCCGGCGCGGCGTGCCCGGCCGCCGTCAGGCACGCCGCGCGAACCTTCGCGCCCCCGGCGCGGTCGAATCCGCTTTCGAACCCGCAGCGCGTCCGGCGGTGCCGTGCCGGGCCGGCTCCAGGCCCTTTTCGACGCATTTCGCGCCGTTCCACTGAGTTATCGGACGAACAGTTATACTTGTCCGCTACATCCCCGCTACCGCCACGCGCTTCCCGACCGCACCAGATCTCTATGCGAATGAAATTGAAGAACATCGGCCTGATTGCCGCGGGCCTCGCCACGGGCGTGTTCGCCACGCTGCAGGTTTCCGCATCGGCCGAGCAGACCGCCACGGCGCCGCTTCCTCTCGACCAGCTCCGCCTGTTCGCGGAAGTCTTCGGCCAGATCAAGCGCGAGTACGTCGAACCGGTCGACGACAAGAAACTGCTGACGGCGGCGATCAAGGGCATGGTGTCGAGCCTCGACCCGCACTCGTCGTTCCTCGACAAGACCGACTACGACGAGCTGCAGGAGCAGACGAAGGGCCGCTTCGCGGGTCTCGGCATCGAGATCTCGCAGGAAGACGGCCTCGTCAAGGTGATCTCGCCGATCGAGGATACCCCCGCGTTCCGCGCCGGCCTCCGTCCGGGCGACCTGATCACGCGCATCAACGACAAGCCGGTGCGCGGCATGACGCTCGACAAGGCCGTGAAGCAGATGCGCGGCGAGCCGGGCACCAAGGTCACGCTGACGATCTTCCGCAAGAGCGACGACCGCACGTTCCCGGTCACGGTCACGCGCGCGATCATCAAGGTCCAGAGCGTGAAGATGAAGATCCTCGATCCGGGCTACGCGTATATCCGGATCACGAGCTTCCAGGAACGCACGACGCCTGACCTCGCGGCGAAGCTGCAGGACATCGCACGCCAGCAGCCGAACCTGAAGGGCCTCGTCCTCGACCTGCGCAACAACGGCGGCGGCCTGCTGCAGAGCGCGGTCGGCGTGGCCGGCGCGTTCCTGCCGCCCGACTCGGTCGTCGTGTCGACCAACGGCCAGATCCCCGATTCGAAGCAGGTCTACCGCGATACGTACGACAACTATCGCCTGCCGTCTTTCGACGGCGATCCGCTGAAGAGCCTGCCGCCAGTCTTCAAGACCGTGCCGATGATCGTGCTGACGAATGCATATTCGGCGTCCGCATCGGAAATCGTCGCCGGTGCGCTGCAGGATTCGAAGCGTGCGCAGATCATGGGCAAGACGACGTTCGGCAAGGGTTCGGTGCAGACGGTTCGCCCGATGACGGCCGACACCGCGCTGCGCCTGACCACCGCGTACTACTACACGCCGAGCGGCCGTTCGATCCAGAACAAGGGCATCACGCCGGACGTGCCGGTCGATCAGTACGCCGACGGCGATCCGGACGACGTGCTCGTGACGCGCGAGGTCGACTACACGAACCACCTCGCGAACACGCAGGACCCGAACGAGAAAAAGGAACAGGAAGAGCGCGAGCAGCGCCGGATGGATCAGCTGCGCGTCCTCGAGGAGCAGAACGACAAGAAGACGCCGGAGCAGCGCCAGAAGGATCGCGATCGCAAGCCGATCGAGTTCGGCAGCACCGACGACTTCATGATGCAGCAGGCGCTCAACAAGCTCGAAGGCAAACCGGTCCAGGAATCGAAGTCGCTGCTCGCCGAGAGCACGACGAAGAGCCCGGCCACCAAGGCCGCCACGGGCGCGAAGGCATCGGGCGCCAGCGCGAAGCCGGCTTCCGCACCGAAGCCCGCGTCCGCGCCGAAGTAAGCACCGGCCGGCATCCGACGGGCCATCGCGGGAAGACCGCGATGGCCCGTTTTTCATGCGCGCCTAAAATAACGAAACGTCCGCCCGCCTCGCCCCCGACTCCCCATGAACGACGATCAACTCCTGCGCTACTCCCGACACATCCTCGTCGACGAAATCGGCATCGAGGCGCAGCAGCGCTTTCTCGATGCGCATGCGATCGTCGTCGGCGCGGGCGGCCTCGGCTCGCCCGCCGCGATGTACCTCGCGGCATCGGGCGTCGGCACGATCACGCTCGTCGACGCCGATACGGTCGACCTCACGAACCTGCAGCGACAGATCCTGCACGTGACGGCATCGGTCGGCCGCAGCAAGGTCGAATCGGGGCGCGACACGCTCGCGCAACTGAATCCCGAGGTGAAGGTGAACGCGGTCGCGGCGCGCGTCGACGATACGTGGCTCGATGCGCACGTCCCGCACGCGAGCGTCGTGCTCGACTGCACCGACAACTTCGCGACGCGCCACGCGATCAACCGCGCGTGCGTCGCGCACGGCGTGCCGCTCGTGTCGGGCGCCGCGCTGCGTTTCGACGGCCAGATCAGCACGTTCGACTTCCGCGACCCGGCCGCGCCCTGCTATGCGTGCGTGTTCCCGGAAGACCAGCCGTTCGAGGAGGTCGCGTGCGCGACGATGGGCGTGTTCGCGCCGACGGTCGGCATCATCGGCGCGATGCAGGCCGCCGAAGCGCTGCGCGTGATCGGCGACATCGGCAAGACGCTCAACGGGCGGCTGATGATGCTCGATTCGCTGCGGATGGAATGGACGACGATGAAAATCACGCGCCAGGCCGACTGCCCCGTGTGCGGGGGCCGGCACTGACGCGCGACGGGCATGCGCCGGACAGCGCATGCGTGACACTTCACTACAGTTAACGGCGGCCTGAACGCCTATGCGGCTGCATCCGCGCGCGGCTCGGCGACCGACAGGCGCTGCAGTGCCGCCTGCACTTCTTCCGGCTCGAACGCGGCCAGCACATCGGCCGTCGGCTTCTCGAGCGCCTTCAGATGCGCACGCAGGATCTCCTGCTTCACGACGAGCAGTTGGCTCGGGTGCATCGAGAACTCGGTGAGCCCCATCCCGAGCAACAGGCGCGTGAGCGCCGGATCGCCGGCCATCTCCCCGCACACCGATACCGACACGCCCGCGCGCTTCGCTTCGCGCAGCGTATAGGCAATCAGGTGCAGCACCGCTGGATGCAGCGGGTCGTACAGGTGCGCGACCGCGTTGTCCGCCCGGTCGATCGCGAGCGTGTACTGGATCAGGTCGTTCGTGCCGATCGACAGGAAATCGAACCGCTTCAGGAACAGCGGCAGCGCGATCGCCGCGGCCGGAATCTCGATCATCGCGCCGATGCGCACGTTCGGATCGTACGCGAGCCCCGCATCGTCGAGCTGGTGCTTCGCCTCGCGGATCAGATCGAGCGTCTGGTCGATTTCCTGCGCGTGCGCGAGCATCGGGATCAGGATCTTCACCTGGCCGAACGCGGACGCGCGCAGGATCGCGCGCAGCTGCGTGAGGAACATCTGCGGCTCGGACAGGCTCCAGCGGATCGCGCGCAGGCCGAGCGCCGGGTTCGGCGCCGTCTCGTAGCCTTCGTCGAGCGCCTCGAGCGGCTTGTCCGCGCCGACGTCGATCGTGCGGATCGTCACCGGCATGCCCTTCATCCACTCGACGGCGCGCTTGTACGCGGCGAACTGCTCCTCCTCTTCCGGCATCTCCTTCTGGTGCATGAACAGGAACTCGGAGCGGAACAGCCCGACGCCGACCGCGCCGGCCTCGACGGCCGCCTTCGCGTCGTCGGGCAGCTCGATGTTCGCGTACAGGTCGATCTTGGTGCCGCACAACGTTTGCGTCGGCGAGAACTTCAGGCGCTGCAGCTTGCGCTGCTCCAGCAGCTTCTCGGACTGGCGGTACGAATATTCCTCGAGGACGATCGGCGCCGGATCGACGATCACGATGCCCTGGTCGCCGTCGACGATGATCAGGTCGTCCTGGCGGATCAGCGCGCTCGCGTGCTGCACGCCGACCGCGGCCGGGATGCCGAGGCTGCGCGCGACGATCGCCGTGTGCGACGTGCGCCCGCCGAGGTCGGTGACGAACGCCTGGAACGACTGCGTCTTGAACTGCATCATGTCGGCCGGCGCGATGTCGTGCGCGACGACGATCATCTCGTTCGTGCCGTTCTTGGCCGCGCGGTCGAGTGCCTGTGACGCGGACGGCGCGCCGGCGAGCGCCTTCAGCACACGCTCGACCACCTGCTCGATGTCGGCCTTGCGCTCGCGCAGGTATTCGTCCTCGATGTCGTCGAAATGGCGCGTGAGCAGCTCCAGCTGCTCGGTCAGCGCCCATTCGACGTTGTAGCGGCGCGTGCGGATCAGGTCGATGGTTTCCTGGACGAGCATCTCGTCGCCCAGGATCATCGCGTGGACGTCGATGAATGCGCCGACTTCGCTCGGGGTGTCGTCGGTCAGGTCGGCGCGCAGCGCTTCGAGTTCGTGATGCACGACGTCGAGCGCCGTGCGGAAGCGCTCGACCTCGGCGTCGATCTGGTTGGCCTCGACCAGGTAATGGGCGACGTCGAGCGCCGCCGGCGCGATCAGATACGCTCGCCCGATCGCGATACCACGTGAGACGGGAATGCCATGCAGCGTGAAGGACACGCGCACCTCCTCTGTACAAGTAAAGCCGCGGCACACTGCTGCGATGCGCTTATGACCCCGGTTAGCGATTATAAATTCCGCGACTCACTGCTGACTGCATGCACCGCAGCATTGCGTATTTCGCATCAATGCTTCCGACGAAAAAAATGCCGCGAAATCCGCGGCATTCTGGCTGGAAACGGCAACGATCGCGCGTGGTGATCACTGGCCTTCGCCGAACTTGTCGGCGATCAGCTTCAGCAGCGCGTCCATCGCTTCCCGCTCGTCGGCTCCGTCGGTCTCGATCGTCACGGTGCTGCCGATGCCGGCCGCCAGCATCATCACGCCCATGATGCTCTTCGCATTGATCTTGCGCCCGTTGCGCGTCATCCAGACTTCCGACTGGAAGTTGCCGGCCAGTTGCGTAAGCTTGGCCGATGCGCGCGCATGGAGCCCCAATTTATTGACGATGGTGGTTTCTTGTTGAAGCATGATTCTCGGTCGGGTCGGTCGGGGCCGCCGGCGACGCGCGTCGGCGGTGCGGTCTAAAACGGAAAACGGGCAATCAGTGCGATTCGGTGCGCGGCTGCGGTTCGGGCGGAATCGGCGCGCACTGGCCGCAGCCGGTTTCCGTCGGCGGCGGCGGCGTACCGGCCGACACCTCGTGGACGCCCTTCGCGCCGCCGGACAGTGCCTTGTCGACCAGCTTGTCGAGCGGCACGGTGCGGTAGCAGACGGCGCGCACGAGCATCGGCAGGTTCACGCCCGCCAGCACGCGCACGTTGTCGAGCTTGGCGAGCTGGCCGGCGATGTTCGCGGGCGTCGCGCCGTACATGTCGGTCAGCACGACCACGCCGTTGTCTTCCCTGAGCCGCGCGAGTTCCGCGTGGGCGAACGCCATCACCTGGGTCGGATCGCTGTCCGCCGTCACGTCGATACAGCCGATGCGCGCGGGCACGCCGCCGTAGATGTGCGCGATGCAGTCCCGCAGCGCGGTGGCGAGCGGGGCATGCGCGATGATCAGAATCCCGGCCATGTCAGATCGCTCCCGGCCGCCCTTGGCGGACCGACACCCCGCGGCGGGGCAATGAGCGTAGCGAGTATGGGAAACGTTTCATGTTCAGCCTTGCAACAGTATCGGCCCGACCGCCGGGCCTTCGGTGCGCCGATCACGGCACCTGGCAAGCGGGCATTGTAGCAGGCCGGTCAAGCTGCTCCGGCGACGGGGGACCTGCGCGGCCGCCGCCGGAGTTGCGCGGGAAGCGGCCTACGCGGCCGCCCGCTCCAGCGCGTCGATGAACATCGCGGCGACGTCGAAGCCCGTCTGCTCCATGATCTCGCGGAAGCACGTCGGGCTCGTGACGTTCACCTCGGTCAGCCAGTCGCCGATCGCATCGAGGCCGACCAGCAGCAGCCCGCGCGACGCGAGCACCGGGCCGAGCGTCTCGGCGATCTCGCGATCGCGGGCCGTCAGCGGCTGCGCGACACCCAGCCCGCCGGCGGCCAGGTTGCCGCGCACCTCGCTGCCCTGCGGAATCCGCGCGAGCGAATACGGCACGGGCTCGCCGCCGATCAGCAGGATGCGCTTGTCGCCGGCCTTGATCTCGGGAATGAATTTCTGCGCCATCACCGAGCGCGTGCCGTCGTGGCTCAGCATCTCGATGATCGAACCGAGGTTCATGCCGTCCGGCTTCACGCGGAACACGCCCATCCCGCCCATGCCGTCGAGCGGCTTCAGGATCACGTCGCCGTGCTCGGCGTGGAACGCGCGCAGCCGTTTCGCGTCGCGCGTGACGAGGGTCGGTGCGACGAACTGCGGAAACTCGCCGATCGCGAGCTTCTCCGAATGGTCGCGGATCGACTGCGCGTTGTTGAACACGCGGGCACCCGCGCGCTCGGCCAGCTCGAGCAGCCAGGTCGACGTCACGTACTCCATGTCGAACGGCGGATCCTTGCGCATCAGTACCGCGCCGAACGATTCGAGACGGCGCGCATCGACCGTGCCTGCGTCGAACCAGGTCTCGCGATGCAGGTCGTCCAGTTCGCCGACGAACGTGATGCGCCGCACGTCGGCCTCGACCGACGCGCCCGTCCACGCGAGGTGGTTCGGCTCGCATGCGTACACCGCATGCCCGCGACGCGCGGCCTCGGCCATCATGGCGTAGGTCGAATCCTTGTAGATCTTGAAGCGCTCGAGCGGGTCGGCGATAAAGAGAATGTCCATGCGGGTCCTGTACGTAGCGAAGGTCCGTTATACCTGGATGGCTTCGGGATCGGTCTTTTCCAGTTCGATCGACGACGCGATCAGCGACAGCCGCGCGACGACGCCGTACATGTAGAACCGGTTCGGCGGCGCGGCACCGGGCTTAGCGCCGGCATCCGGCAGCGCGGTGTGCTCGAAGCCGAGCGGCACGTAGTGCATGCCGGGCGCGTTCAGGTTCTGGTCGCGCTCGCGGCCGCCGTGCGTGCGGTAGAAGCCGCCGACCACGTAGCGGTCGATCATGTACACGACGGGCTCGGCCACTTCGTCGCCGACGCGCTCGAACGTATAGACGCCTTCCTGCACGATCACGTCGCGCACCGCGAGGCCGGCCTTCGACTCGGCCATCTGCGCGCGCTCGGCCTTCGACATCCGGCCGATCTCGGCCGCGTCGTGCACGGTCATCACACCGCGCCCCGCCGTGCCCGCGTCGGCCTTCACGACGACGTACGGCTTCTCGCTGATCCCGTATTCGCGGTACTTGCGCGCGATCTTCTTCAGCACGCCGTCGATCGCGTCGGCGAGCGCCTGCTCGCCCTCATGCGCCTGCCAGTCGACGCCTTCGACGTGCGCGAAATACGGATTCACCATCCACGGATCGACGCCGACCATCTTCGCGAACTTCTTCGCGACGTCGTCGTAGCACGAGAAGTGCGTCGACTTGCGGCGCACGGCCCAGCCCGCATGCAGCGGCGGCAGCAGGTACTGCTCGTGCAGGTTCTCCAGCACGGCCGGGATGCCGGCCGACAGGTCGTTGTTCAGCAGGATCGAGCACGGGTCGAAATTCTTCAGGCCGAGGCGGCGCTGCGAACGCTCGAGCGGTTCGAGCACGATCTTCTGGCCGTCAGCCAGCGTGATCGGCGTCATGTCGGTGATGCTCGGGTCGAGCGAGCCGAAGCGCACGTTCAGGCCGGCCTGGCGCATGATCGTCGCGAGGCGCGCGACGTTTTCGAGGTAGAACGCGTTGCGGGTCGGCAGCTCGGGAATCACGAGCAGGTTCTTCGCGTCCGGGCAGATCTTCTCGATCGCGGCCATCGCCGCCTGCACGGCGAGCGGCAGCACTTCGGACGGCAGGTTGTTGAACGCGCCGGGAAACAGGTTCGCGTCGACGGGGGCCAGCTTGAAGCCGGCATTGCGCAGGTCCACCGAACAATAGAACGGCGGGGTATGTTCCTGCCATTCGAGCCTGAACCAGCGTTCGATCGCAGGCGTCGCGTCGAGGATCTTCTGCTCGAGTTCGAGCAGCGGACCGTTCAACGCGGTAACGAGGTGGGGAACCATGAATCACTCGCGAGCGGGAGAATGAAGATTGTAGAGCAATTGCCCTGCCCATTTGGGGATTGTTCCCGGCTTCACAAGGATATGGAGGAAGTTTTCGGCTATTGACCCGATAGAGTGAAGGGTTATCCGCTACGGCAGTGGATGACAGGAGAAAAAAAGCCCGCCGGGTGGGCGGGCCGAAGTCGCTGCGCTCATTCAGTGGCGGGCGCCGTCTTCGCGGCGGCCCGCCGGTCATCCTTGTGACTTATTCGACATGCTCGCCGTGCAGGATCACGTCGAGACCTTCGCGCTCTTCCTCTTCGGTCACGCGCAGGCCGATCGTCAGATCGATCAGCTTCAGCAGCACGAAGCTCAGCACGCCGCTGTAGACCAGCGTGATCAGGACGCCCTTCGCCTGCAGCAGCAGGCTGCCGTCGGCACCGCCGATATCCTTGACCGCGAACACGCCGGTCAGCAGTGCGCCGAGAATCCCGCCGATGCCGTGCACGCCGAACGCGTCGAGCGAATCGTCGTAGCCGAGCTTCGACTTGAGCCACGTCGCCGACCAGAAGCACACGACGCCCGCCGCGATACCGATCACGAGCGCGCCTGCCACGCCGACGAAGCCGGCTGCCGGCGTAATCGCCACCAGACCCGCGACCGCGCCCGACACGATGCCGAGCACCGACGGCTTGCCCTTCGCGATCCATTCGGCAAACATCCAGCCGAGCGCCGCGCAGGCCGTCGCGACTTGCGTCGTCAGCATCGCGAAGCCGGCACGACCGTCGGCCGCGACCGCGGAGCCTGCGTTGAAGCCGAACCAGCCGACCCACAGCATCGAGCCGCCGATCATCGTCAGCACGAGGTTGTGCGGTGCCATCGATTCGCGGCCGTAGCCGACGCGCTTGCCGAGCACGAGGCACGACACGAGGCCCGCGATACCGGCGTTGATGTGCACGACCGTGCCGCCCGCGAAGTCGAGCACGCCGTCAGCCGACAGCCAGCCGGTCGGTTCCCACACCATGTGTGCGATCGGCACGTAGACGATCAGCGACCAGAGCGTCATGAACACGAGCATCGCCGAGAACTTCATCCGGTCGGCGAACGCGCCGCAGATCAGTGCCGGCGTGATGATCGCGAACGTCATCTGGTAGACGAAGTAGACCGATTCCGGAATCGTCGTCGCGAGATGGCTGACGGTCAGCGTCGTCGCCTTGTCGCCCTTGATGTAGTTCATGCCGTGCAGGAACGCGCGCGACAGGCCGCCGATGAAGCCGTTGCCCGGCGTGAACGCGAGGCTGTAGCCGACCACCGTCCAGAGCACCGTGATCACCGCGGTGATCGCGAAGCTCTGCATCACGGTCGCGAGCACGTTCTTCTTGCGGACCATGCCCGCGTAGAACAGCGCGAGGCCGGGGATCGTCATGAACAGCACGAGCGCGGTGGACGTCAACATCCACGCGGTGTCGCCCGCGCTGATCTTCGACGAATCGACCGAGAACGGGGCGGTCGGCGCAGCCGGTGCGGCAGGCGCGGACGCGGCGGCGGCAGCCGAAGCGTCGGCGGCGCCCGAGGCCGGTGCGGCGGCAGCGGCGGTCGCGGATGCGTCGGTCGCAGCCGGTGCCGAAGCGGCCGGCGCGGCGGCGGCCGATGCGTCGGAAGCCGTGGCGGCAGGTGCGGACGCAGCCGCGGCGGACGCCGCGTCGTCGGCGAGCGCGGGGCCGACGCCGGCCGCGATCAGCGAGCCGGCCATCAGCAGGGACATCAGAAGTTTGCGCATCTTGGGTTTCCTCTTGTCGCTTGTCTTTGGTCTGTTCTGTTACAGCGCGTCGGCGCCGGTCTCCCCGGTGCGAATCCGGATCACTTGTTCGATGGGCGTGACGAAAATCTTGCCGTCGCCGATCTTGCCGGTGCGCGCGGCCCGCTCGATCGCTTCCACCGCCTGGTCGACGAGATCGTCCGACACGGCCGCTTCGATCTTCATCTTCGGCAGGAAATCGACCACGTATTCGGCGCCGCGGTACAGCTCGGTATGCCCCTTCTGGCGCCCGAACCCTTTCACCTCCGTCACCGTGATGCCCGAGACGCCAAGCGCCGACAGCGCTTCGCGCGTCTCATCGAGCTTGAACGGCTTGATGATTGCGGTAATGAGTTTCATGAAGTCCTCTCGCTGGGTTGTCCCGTCGAATTGGTTGGAATGTTGTAACGGACTCTTCTCAGCAACTCGCATGCCATGTCCGCTCGAACACCGTCTCGAAGGGCTCGGGAACAGGGTCACATCCCGCGATGTAAGGCGCGGAAGCCCGGCCGAATGGCCAACGTGGCCCGGTTTGCTGGCGCGGCGAAAGGAACGTTGCTAGAGTGCACGCACGTCCCGGCTCGCCGGGCCATTCACCCATGCGGGCGCCATGCCCGGAATTCGCGCCCTGCGCGCACCATTTCCGGTCATGCGTGCATCATGGGCACGTACGCAACTGAAGATGCACAATTTTTGTGCAAGGAAGGGGAATCACATGAAGCAACCCAGCGACGTTTTCAACGATCTGCAGTCGCGCGTCAGCGACCTGCTGAAAAACTCGCCGGCCAAGGACGTCGAGCGCAACGTGAAGGCCATGCTGTCGCAAGGCTTCTCGAAGCTCGATCTCGTCACGCGCGAGGAATTCGACACGCAGGCCCAGGTGCTCGCCCGCACCCGCGTGCGCCTCGAGGAACTCGAAAAGCGCGTCGCGGAACTCGAGCAGAAGCTCGCCGCGCCGCAGGCCTGACGCCCCACCCGGCAGCAAGGTCCGGGCGCGGGCCGCCTCGTGCGGCCCGCGCCCGCCGCCCTGAAGGCGTTCCGCCGCTCCCCGTAGTCCGTCGTTCTTCGCAGCATCCTCGCTCTTCGCAGTCCATCGCTCTTCGCAGTTCCTCGTTCCGCAGTTCGTCGTTCCGCAGTCCCTCGTTCTTTCCCCGCGCCACGCCGGCACGCGCGCACCGATTTCTCCCATTTCCGCGGCATGCGGCCCCGAACGGCCGTCGTCCGCCTGTCACGCAGGAGCCTCGCCATGTCGCTTGCCGTGGTGCGCAGTCGCGCGCCTGCCTCCGGCCGCGCGCCGGACGTCACCGTCGAAGTCCATCTCGCCAACGGGCTGCCGTCGTTCTCGATCGTCGGCCTGCCCGATCTCGAAGTCCGCGAAAGCCGCGAGCGCGTCCGCGCCGCGCTGCAGAACTGCGGCTTCGAATTTCCCGTCCGCCGGATCACCGTCAATCTCGCGCCGGCCGACCTGCCGAAAGAGTCGGGCCGGTTCGACCTGCCGATCGCGCTCGGCATCCTCGCCGCGAACGGCCAGATCCCGGCCGACGCGCTGGCCGGCCGCGAATTCGCGGGCGAGCTGTCGCTGACGGGCGCGCTGCGGCCGATGCGCGGCGCGTTCGCGATGGCATGCGGCGCCGCGCGCGACTGGCGCGCGGAAGCATCCGGTGTAGGCGTCGCCGGCGGCGCGGGCCTGGATTCCGGCGCCCCGCGCGACTCCGTCGCGACCTCACGTCCGCCCGAGTTGTACCTGCCGTTCGACAGCGCGGCCGAGGCCGCGCTCGTCCCCGGCGTGACCGTGTACGGCGCGCGCGACCTGCCCGCGCTGTGTGCGCACCTCGCCGATGCGCCGGACGGGCGGCTCACGCCGGTCGCGGCGCCCTGCCTCGACGGCCTGCCGGCGCCGGCCGCGCCCGACCTCGCGGACGTGGTCGGCCAGCGTGGCGCACGGCGCGCACTCGAAGTCGCCGCCGCGGGCGGTCATCACATGCTGATGGTCGGGCCGCCGGGGGCCGGCAAATCGATGCTGGCCGCACGGCTGGCCGGCCTCCTGCCGCCGCTGACCGACGACGAAGCGCTGACGTCGGCCGCGCTGCTTTCCGCGAGCCGCCTCGGCTTCTCGCCCGCGCAGTGGCGCCGGCGGCCGTTCCGTTCGCCGCATCACTCGTCGAGCGCCGCCGCGCTGGTCGGCGGCCGCAATCCGCCGCAACCCGGTGAAATCACGCTCGCGCACCTCGGCGTGCTGTTTCTCGACGAACTGCCGGAATTCGACCGGCACGTGCTCGAAATGCTGCGCGAGCCGCTCGAAGCCGGCCGCATCACGATCTCGCGCGCGGCCCAGCAGGCCGACTTCCCGGCCGCGTGCCAGCTGATCGCCGCGATGAACCCGTGCCCGTGCGGCTGGCACGGCGATCCGTCCGGGCGCTGCCGCTGCTCGCCCGACGTCGCCGCGCGCTACCTGCGCAAGCTGTCGGGGCCGCTGCTCGACCGCATCGACATCCAGATCGACCTGCCCGCGCTGTCGCCGGCCGAACTCGCGTCGCGCACCACGGCGCCCGGCGAGCCGAGCGCGGCGGTGGCCGCCCGCGTCGCGCAGGCGCGAGCGCTGCAGCTCGACCGGCAGGGCAAGACGAATCACATGCTGAGCGGCCGCGAAACCGACGACCTGTGCCGGCCGACCGACGAAGGTGAGCGGCTGCTGCGCGAAGCGGGCGAGCGCTTCGGCTGGTCGGCGCGCGCGTATTTCCGCGTGCTGAAGGTCGCGCGGACGATCGCCGACCTGGCCGGCGACCCGCTGCCGACGGCCGCGCAGATCGCCGAGGCGATCCGTTACCGGCGCGCGCTCACGGCGCTCTGAGCGCCATCGGAGGACAAAATCCGGCTGTCAAGACTTGACTTATGCACAATTTCACGAATCCGGCCCCGGATCGAGGCTCGCCGCGGCCTTTGCCGGACGGAATTCGTATCCCGTTGTTTTGATTGACTTTTCCCAAAGGCCGAACGGGCGATCAAACAGGCCGGAGGGCCGTCCGGCGCGGCTCAGCGGGACATCCGGGCTACTTTTCAACAAAGTTATCCACATGCGCTGTGGATAGCTGAAAAACCCTCGCAAAATCCGGCGATTAGCGTCGAAAGCTGCGAATGAACTTTCAGTTGTCACAGCGTGTCCGAGGCACCCTCGCCGACCGCGGTCAATCGAGTTTGAACGAGCCGAAAAACTGGTCGAGCTGCTCCTGCGTGAGCGACCCGTCGGCAATCACGACGGCCTGGTACGCGTGCCGGCCGCGCGCGGCGAGCCGCGCGACGATCGTCTTGCGTGCGCGATCGCCGCCGGCAGCCGCCCCCGCGACGCGCAGCTCGATCCCGTTCACCGCGCCGCCGGCCGCGAGCGGCACCGGCACGGACGCCGTCTGCGGCGCGCCTTCGAGATTGCGCGACAGTCCCGCGCGCAGGAATTCGAGCGCCGCGCGGCGCGTGTCGTCGCGGTCGTCCGGCAGCGTCAGCGTGCCGACCGCGAACACCGCGCCGTCGACGTGCGCGGCCTGCATCCGCATCGGCATCGACGTGCCGCCGATCGCTACCGGCTGCTCCTCGACGGTCGGCTTCGCCGGCAGGTCGATCGTGTAGCCGGCGTCGTTGTGCAACGTGCGCCAGTCGAACGACGGCGAGCACGCGGCCAGCGCGGCGCTCACGCAGGCAAGCGCGGCGAAGTGCCGCAGCGGACGAAAAAGGGGGCGCAACGATTCGATGACTTCCTTCGGCATGGCGTGGGTCGAGCAGGCAAAAACGGGCATTATCCGCCGAACCGGAAACCCGGGATGCGTGGCGGCGGCCGGTGCGCGCCCCGCATTCGCGCTAAAATGAGCGCGAATTTCAACGTCGATTTCGACGTCCTTTGCATCGACCCGCGTCATCGACCGACTCCGAGAGCACCAGATGAACACCACGCCTCCCGCCCGCCGCAGTGCCGGCCCCGTCCGCTACCTCGTCGCGGCTGCCGTCGTCGCGGCCATCGCCGTCGCCGGCTTCTTCGCGTTCAACGGCAAGTCCAGCGTGCCGGACGCGACGTTCACGCTGCTGTCGGGCCAGAAGGTCTCGACCGCAGGCGACCTGAAGGGCAAGGTCTATCTCGTGAACTTCTGGGCGACGAGCTGCGCGACCTGCATGCAGGAAATGCCGCAGATGGTCGATACCTACAATCGCTTCAAGGGTCAGGGGCTGGAATTCGTCGCGGTCGCGATGAACTACGATCCGCCGATGTACGTCGCGAACTACGCGCAGACGCGCCAGCTGCCGTTCAAGGTCGCGCTCGACGACGGCAGCGTCGCGAAGCAGTTCGGCAACGTGCAGCTCACGCCGACGACCTTCGTGGTCGACAAGGACGGCAAGATCCTGAAGCGCTACGTCGGCGCACCGCAGTTCGCGGAACTCGACGCGCTGCTCAAGAAGGCGCTCGACGGCAACGCGGCCTGAGCGCCGCACGCCGTCGCACGACAGGACTCGCAGGGCCGCACGCCGCGCCCTGCTCCGCGAAACGGACCGCACTGCGGTCCGTTTGCTTTTCAGCGCTCGGTTTCGCCTTTCGCCGACAGCCCGTAGCGCTTCATCTTCTCGTACAGCGTGGCCTTGCCGACATGCAGCCGGTCGGCCGTCGCGGCAACCGCTCCGCCCGTCTGGTTCAGCGCCTCGGCGATCACCGCGCGCTCGAACTGCTCGATGCGCTCCTTCAGCGTCTGGTCGTTGTCGGCATCGCCGCCGGCCGCGCCCGTTTCCTGCGGCATGTCGGCCACGCCGAGCACGAAGCGGTCGGCCGCATTGTGCAGCTCGCGCACGTTGCCGGGCCAGTCGCGCTGCATCAGGCTCGCGCGCTGCCGGTCGGTCAGCACCGGCGCGGGCCGCCCGTAGCGCACGGCCGCATCGAGCATGAAGTGCTCGAACAGCGGCACGATGTCCTCGCGGCGCTCGGCGAGCGGCGGCAGCGCGATCGTCACGACGTTGAGCCGGTACAGCAGGTCGCGCCGGAACGTGCCGGCCGCGACGAGCTCGCTCATGTCGCCCTTCGCGGCCGCGACGACGCGGCAGTTCACGCGGATCGGCTGGTTCGAGCCGAGCCGCTCCAGCACGCCGTCCTGCAGCACGCGCAGCAGCTTCACCTGCAGCGCGAGCGGCATGCTTTCGATTTCGTCGAGGAACAGCGTGCCGCCGGACGCGTATTCGAGCTTGCCGACGCGGCGCTTCGCGGCGCCCGTGAACGCACCGGGCTCGTAGCCGAACATCTCCGACTCGAACATCGGCTCGGGCAGCGCGCCGCAATTCACCGCGATGAACGGCTTGTCGCGGCGCGGCGACAGCTCGTGCAGGCTGCGCGCGATCAATTCCTTGCCGGCACCCGTGTCGCCGTTGATCAGCACCGACGCGTCGGTCGGCGCGACGTTCGCGAGCAGCTTGCGCACCTGCTCGATCGCGGGGCTGCGGCCGATGATGCGCGGCGCGACGACGTTCTGCCCGGCCAGCTCGCGCCGCAGCGCGTGGTTCTCGAGCACGAGCTCGCGGCGCTCCAGCGCGCGGCGCACCGTCTCGATCAGGCGCTCGGCCGCGAACGGCTTTTCGATGAAGTCGTACGCGCCGTCGCGCATCGCCTGCACGGCCATCGAGATGTCGCCGTGACCGGTCACGAGGATCACCGGCACGTCGGGCACGCGTTCGCGGCACTGCGCAAGCACGTCGAGCCCGCTTGCGCCGGGCAGCCGGATGTCGCTGACGATCGCGCCGGCGGTATCCGCGACGATCGCCTTCTCGGCCGCTTCGGCCGACTCGAAGCCGGCGACGTCGAAGCCTGCCAGCTGGAGGCTCTGCACGCTCGCCCGGCGAACGAGCGCATCGTCTTCGATATAGATCACTTGCAGCCGGTTGGCCATCGTACTCACTTGCTCCTGACAGGCCGCGCGACGGTCTCGCGCGCGGCGCTCGTTGATGCCGGTCGTGCGCCGACCGGGCCCGGGCCCGATCACGCTAATGCGAGCCTGCCGGCTCGGACACGGAGTCCGGATGATGCGTGCGTGCGCGCCGCAGCGTCAAGACGAACAGCGCGCCGCCCGACGGCGCATTGCGCGCGGTCAGCGCGCCGCCCGCGTCGCTCGCGATCGACGACGAGATCGCGAGGCCGAGCCCGAGCCCGCGCCCCATTTCCTTCGTCGTGAAGAACGGCTCGAACAGCCGCGGCAGCAAATCGGGCGCGATGCCGGAGCCGTTGTCGCGCACTTCGACCGCGAGCGTCGCGGCCGACACCGCGATCGTCACCTCGATCGCCGGCGCCGCGACGCCGGCCACCGCGTCCAGCGCGTTGCCGAGCAGGTTGATCAGCACCTGTTCGAGGCGCAGATCCTCGCAGCGCGCCACGAGCGCCGGATAGTCGCGCGCGAGGTCGAGCGGCTCGTCGTGCGCGGGCGACGCGGTCGCGTCCTGCAGCGTCAGCGTGAGCGCGACGCCGCCCAGCCGCTCGCCCAGCAGCGACAGCACGCTGCGCAGCGCGCGCACGACGAGCGCCCGCTCGTTGCGCGGCTTCGCGCGGCCGACGAACAGCTTCAGCTGGTTCGTGATCTTGCCCATCCGCTCGGTGAGCGCCGCGATCGCCTCGAGGTTCTCGCGCGCGGCCGCCTGCTCGCCGCGGTCGAGCAGCACGCGCGTGTTGTCCGAGAAGCTGCGCAGCGCCGCGAGCGGCTGGTTCAGTTCATGCGTGATGCCGGCCGCCATCTGGCCGAGCGCGGCGAGCTTGCTCGCCTGGATCAGTTCGTCGTGCGCGGCGCGCAGTTCCTGCTCCGCGCGGATCCGGTCGCCGACTTCCTTCTGCAACTGCTCGTTCGCTTCCGACAAGTCGGCCGTGCGCTCCTCGACGCGCCGGTTCAGCTCCGCGTACGCCTGCTGCAACAGCGCGCGGCCGCGGATCATTTCGCGCACGCGCGCCCGGCGCATCCGCCAGTAGAACGCGAGCAGCGCGACCGACACGAAGCCGAAACCCGTGACGATCGTCGCGTTGCGCGCATCGGTGTCGATCGGCGCGATCGGCGCGAGCGTGACGAGCAGCCAGTCGGGCTCGCCGATCCGGCGCTTGCTGACGAGAAAACGCGGCGCGCGCCGGCCGGGGCCGAGCCGCACGATCTCCGCGTCGGCGCCGAGCGTCTGCTCGATGCGCAGCGGCAGCGGCGTGACCGGTTGCTGCGCGTACTGGCGCGTCTCGTAGATCGATGCGGCGACGGGGCCCGTGAGCGGGCGCAGCGTGTGGTACTTCCACGCGGGCACCGACGACAGGAACACGACGCCGTGATCGTCCGCGACGACGAGCGGCTCGGACGCATCGGCACCCTGGAACCACTCGAGGTTGAGCTTCACGACGACGACGCCCGCGATCCGGCCGTCGCGCCATACGGGCTGCGAGATGTAGTAGCCGGGGTCGCGCGAGATCGTGCCGATGCCGAAGAAGCGGCCGACCTGGCCGTTCATCGCATCGACGAAATACGGCCGGAAGCGGTATTCGGTCCCGACGAAGCTGTCGGGCGCGCGCCAGTTGCTGGCGGCGACGCACAGGCCGTCCGCACCGATCACGTAGGTGACGGTCGCGTGCGCGTGTTCGTTGAGATCTTCGAGATAGCGGTTGACGCGCGCGGTGTAGTCGCCGCGCTTCGGCTCGGCGAGCAGGTCCTGCACGTACGGATGGCTGCCGAGCAGGTAAGGGAGCGACTCGTAGCGGTCGAGCGTGCTCTTGAGCGCGTTGGTCGTGCGGTCGACGCGCACCGCGGCATTGCGCTGCAGCTCGGCGACGCCGCGCTGCCAGGTGATCGTCCACGTCAGCGCGCACGCCGCGACGAGCGCGGCGGCAAGCACGACGAGGATGAGCAGGCGGCGCGTCACGGTCGAGGCTTCCTGGCGATGCGGATCGCCTATTGTGTCATAGGCCTCCGCATCCACGCGCCGATCGCCGCGTGCCGCGCCGCCGGCGGACGGTGCGGCCGCCTGCTCCTTCATGACGTCAGACGCCGGCCGTCTCGGTCGGTGCGACTGCGCCCCCGCCCTTCAGCGCCTGGCTCAGCTTGTTGCGGTCGAGTTCCTTCTCCCACGCGGACACGACGACCGTCGCGACGCCGTTGCCGACGATGTTGGTCAGCGCGCGGCATTCGCTCATGAAGCGGTCGATGCCGAGGATCAGCACCATGCCCGACAGCGGGATCGTCGGCACGACGGCCAGCGTCGCGGCGAGCGTGATGAAGCCCGCGCCCGTCACGCCGCTCGCGCCCTTCGACGTCAGCATCGCGACGGCCAGCAGCGTGAGCTGCTGCATCCACGTCAGCTCGATGTTGGTCGCCTGCGCGATGAACAGCACGGCCATCGTCATGTAGATGTTGGTGCCGTCGAGGTTGAACGAATAGCCGGTCGGCACGACGAGGCCGACGACCGAACGCGAGCAGCCTGCCTTCTCGAGCTTTTCCATCAGCTGCGGCAGCGCGGCTTCCGACGAGCTCGTGCCGAGCACGATCAGCAGCTCTTCCTTGATGTAGGACACGAAGCGGATGATCGAGAAGCCCGTGAAGCGCGCGATCGCGCCGAGCACGACGAGCACGAACACGACCGACGTCAGGTAGAACGTGCCGATCAGCTTGAGCAGCGGCACCAGCGAGCCGACGCCGTACTTGCCGATCGTGAACGCCATCGCGCCGAACGCGCCGATCGGGGCCAGCTTCGTGACGATGTGCACGATGCCGAACAGCACGCGCGTCAGCCCGTCGATGAAGTCGGTCACGACCTTGCCGCGCTCGCCGAGGTGCGCGAGCACGCTGCCGAACAGCAGCGCGATCAGCAGGATCTGCAGGATTTCACCCTGCGCGAACGCATCGACCATCGTGTTCGGGATGATGTGCATCAGGAAGTCGACCGTCGACTGCCCGTGTGCCTTCGCCGCGTACGACGCGACGGCCTTGCCGTCGAGCGTCGCCGGATCGATGTTGAAGCCGACGCCCGGACGCAGGATGTGCGTGGCCGCGAGGCCCAGCAGCAGCGCGAAGGTCGACACGATCTCGAAGTACAGCAGCGCCTTGCCGCCGACGCGGCCGACCTTCTTCATGTCCTCCATGCCGGCGATGCCGGTGACGACCGTACAGAAGATGATCGGACCGATCACCATCTTGATCAGCTTGATGAAGCCGTCGCCGAGCGGCTTCATGTCGGTGGCGATCGAAGGGTAGAAGTGGCCGAGGATCACGCCGACGATGATGGCGAAAATCACCTGCACATAGAGCACTTTGTAGAAGGGTTTCTTCTTCACGATGGTTCCTGCTGAAGTAGATGAGCCGGTGGAAACGGCGTCACGCGCGCAGGCGAATGTCTCAGGGGAAAAGTCACCCGCCCGCGCGGCTGCCGTGCCGCAACAAGCGATGCCTCAGGACATCCGGAGGGGGAGGAAGGCATTGGTCATCGGTTGTCTCCTTGGTTTAATAGTCAGGCCGGAGGCCGGCCATGCGCTTTATATTGCAAGGTCGATGCCAGGTTTCCGGAACCCCTCAAGCCGTTGTTTTCATTGTATTTCCCATAATGCGGCAGGCAAGGAAATCCGGGATTCCGGATTTCCGGAAAACATCCGTCCGGCGATCCGGACGGATGCATTGTTTCATCAGACGAATCAGTGCTGAACGGCCCGGCTCGCGAGCACGCCCGTCTGCGCGTAGAACTCCTGCTGCTCGAACGCGGCGCGCTCGCGCCGCGCGCGCTCGCCGCGATCCGCGAGCGAGCCGACGACGATCCCGATGAACGCGAGCGGCACCGACACGAGCGCCGGGTTGTCGAGGAACACCGGTGCGTGCGCGTGGTGCAGCACGTCGACCCATACCGACTTCGACAGCACCGTGAGCGCGACCGCCGACACGAGGCCGAGGCCGCCGCCGAGCACCGCGCCGCGGGTCGTCATCCCGCGCCAGAAGATCGACATCGCGAGCACCGGGAAATTGGCGCTCGCGGCCACCGCCGCGACGAGCCCGACCATGAACGCGACGTTCACGTGCTCGAACAGGATCGACAGCGCGATCGCGACGGCCGACAGCACGATCGTCGCCGTGCGCGAGATGCGCATCTCCAGCCGTTCGTCGGGCTTGCCGCGCGCCCACATCTGCGCATACAGGTCGTGCGAGATCGTCGTCGCGCCGGCCAGCGTCAGGCCCGCGACCACCGCGAGGATCGTCGCGAACGTGACGGCCGCGATGAACCCGTAGAACCAGTTCCCGCCGACCGCCTGCGCGAGCTTCACCGCCACCATGTTCGAGCCGCCGAGCAGGTCGTGCGTCAGGTTGAACGTGCCGTTCGCGCCGAGCCGGAAGAACTCCGGATGCTGCGCGAGCAGCACGATCGCCGAGAAGCCGATCACGAAGGTCAGCAGGTAGAAGTAGCCGATGAAGCCGGTCGCGTAGAGCACCGACTTGCGCGCCTCCTTCGCGTTCGGCACCGTGAAGAAGCGCATCAGGATGTGCGGGAAGCCGGCCGTGCCGAACATCAGCGCGATGCCGAGCGACAGCGCGTTGGCCGGATCGCGGATCAGCTTGCCGGGCCCCATGATCGACAGCGCGCCCGGATGCACGGCCACCGCGCGGCGGAACATCTCGTCGACGCTGAAGCCGAATTCGCCGAGCGCGAGCAACGCGAGCAGCGTCGCGCCGCACAGCAGCAGCACGGCCTTGATCACCTGCACCCAGGTGGTCGCGGTCATCCCGCCGAAGAACACGTAGACGACCATCAGCACGCCGACGATCAGCTCGGCCGTGCCGTACGACAGCCCGAACAGCAGCTGGATCAGCTTGCCCGCGCCGACCATCTGCACGACGAGGTACAGCACGACGATCGTCAGCGCGTTGGCGGACGTCAGCAGCCGGATCGGCCGCTGCGCGAAGCGGTACGCGACGACGTCGACGAACGTGAACTTGCCGAGGTTGCGCAACGGTTCGGCGATCAGGAACATCACGAACGGCCAGCCGACCAGGAAGCCGATCGAGTAGATCAGCCCGTCGAAGCCGAACATGAACACCATGCCGGACAGCCCGAGGAACGACGCGGCCGACATGTAGTCGCCCGCGATCGCGAGCCCGTTCTGCAGCCCGGTGATGCCGCCGCCGGCCGTGTAGAAGTCGCGCGTCGAGCGCGTGCGGCGCGCGGCCCAGCGCGTGAGCGCGAGCGTCGCGAACACGAACGCGAAGAACATCCCGATCGCGACCGGGTTCAGCTCGACCTTGTCGGGCATCGGGCCGGCGACGCCGGTCGCATGGGCGGCGGAGGAAACGAGAACGGCCAGCGCGACGAACGCGCTCGAAAGGAATCGCATGTCGGGCTCCGTCACGGACGTTGCAGGATCGCGTCGACGCGGCGGTCGAACGCACGGTTCGCCCGCAGCACGTAGCACGCGGTCAGGCCGATCGCGACCAGGATGATCGCGACGCCCGCGGCGATCCCGACCGTCGTCGTCGCGCCGCGATACAGCGGCGCCGCGAGCACGTGCGGCGCGAGCGCGACGAGCAGGATGAAGCCGTAGTACGTGGCGATCATCAGCGCCGTGAGCGTGAAGCTGAAGCGGCGCCGTGCGCGCACGAGCTGCTGGTAGTCGCGGCGCGCCGTGACCGATTCGATGACGGAAAGCTCCATGTTGTCTCCATGTCCAGCTCGTCATTGCGAGCAGTGCTTTGTGGAATGGTCGGCGCGCCTCCACTGCCCCGCCCGCGCCGCGGCGGAACAAGCGATCTACACGACGCGATCCGCCCGCAGCCGTGCGACTTCGCCGGACGACATCCCGAGCCAGCCGCCGAGCACCGCCTCCGTATCGGCGCCGAGCACCGGCGGCGCACCGCGCACCGGCAGCCGCGCGCCGTCGAAGCGGTACGGCGGAGCAAGCACGTCGACGCCACCCGCGACCGGATGTGGCTGCCGCGTGACGAGCCCGGCGCGCGTTGCACGTTCGGACGTCAGCGCTTCATGCAGCCCGAGCACTTCGCCGCACGGGATGCCCGCATCGGCGAGCGCGGTGAGCAGCGTCGCGCGCGACCGGCGTGCGAGTTCGCGGCGAATCTCGGGCAGCAGGTCCGCACGGTTTTCCGAGCGGCCGAGGTTGGTCTTGTAGCGTTCGTCCGCGGCGAGATCGGGCCGCTCGATCGCATCGCAAAAGCGTGCGAACTGCGTGTTGTTGCCGACCGTGATCACGAGCGGGCCGTCGGCCGCGTCGAACACGCCGTACGGCACGATCGACGGATGCGCATTGCCGTAGCGCGGCGGGTCCTCGCCCATCAGCAGCGCGTCGAGCCCGTAGTACGCGGTGATCATCAGCCCGCAGTCGAATAGCGCCATCTCGATACGGCGCCCGCGCCCGGTGGCGTGGCGTTCGTACAGCGCGGCGAGGATCGCCTGCGCCGAGTACATGCCGGTGAACAGGTCGACTGCCGCGACGCCGAACTTCAGCGGCGGCTGGCCGGCCTCGCCGTTCAGCGCCATCAGCCCGGCCTCGCCCTGTACGACGAGGTCGTAGCCGGGCCGCGCGGCTTCGGCACCCGAACGGTCGTAGCCGGAAATCGCGCAGTGCACGAGGCGCGGATTCAGTTCGGCCAGTGCGTCGTAGCCGAGCCCGAGTTTTTCCGCGCCGCCGAACTTGAAGTTGTGAAGCACCACGTCGGCCTGCGCGGCGAGCTCGCGTGCGATGCGCTGGCCCGCTTCCGTCTGCAGGTCGAGACAGATCGACCGCTTGCTGCGGTTCACGCTGTTGAAATAGGTGGTTTCGGTATCGCCGATCCGCAGCCCCCAGTCGCGCGTATCGTCGCCGCGCGCCGGATGCTCGACCTTGATCACTTCCGCGCCGAAATCGGCGAGCACCATCGCACACCACGGGCCTGCCAGCACGCGCGAGAAATCGAGCACCTTCACGCCGGCCAGCGGCAACGCGCGCGGTTCGTTCGTCATCCTTGTCTCCTCCATTCGCGCTGCGCGCCTTTACTGTTTCGACAGCGCGATGTAGCGCGCGAGATGATGATCCTCATCACCGAGCTGGTGGTCGATCATCACGAGGCGCTTCGCGTAGTGCGACAGCGGCAGCTCCCACGTCATCCCGATCCCGCCGTGCAGCTGGATGCTCTCCTCGGCGACGAGCGTGCCGATCCGGCCGATGCTGTATTTCGCGGCCGCGAGCGCGCGTTCGCGCACCGCGCGCGGCGCGTCGAGCTGCGCGGCCGCGTTGATCACCGCCGAGCGCGCCTGCTCGACTTCGAGCAGCAGGTCGGCCATCCGGTGCTGCAGCGCCTGGAAACTGCCGATCGGCAGCCCGAACTGCTTGCGCGTGCGCAGATACTCGAGCGTGTGCTCCTTCGCGACATCCATCGCGCCGAGCGCTTCCGCCGACAGCGCGAGCAGCCCGTAGCCGAGCACGCGTTCGAGCAGTTCGACGCCCGCTTCGCCGTCGTGTGCATCCGGCGCACCGAGCGCCGCATCGGCCGGCAGCGCGACGCGCTCGAAGCGCACCTCGGCCGCGCGGCCGCCGTCGATCTTCCGGTAGTCGCGCAGCGACACGCCCGGCGCATCGGCCGGCACGACGAACAGGCCGATGCCGGCCGCATCGTCGTCCTGCCCCGACACGCGCGCGCTGACGACGAAGAACGCCGCCTGCGCCGCCTGGTCGACGACGCCCTTCGCGCCCGTCAGCACCCAGCCGTCGCCCGTGCGTTCGGCGCGCGTGCGCACGGTCGTCAGTTCGTAGTGCGAGCCCGGTTCGTCGTGCGCGAACGCGGCGCTCGCGCTGCCGTCGATCAGCGCGGCGAGCCTGTCGCGGTGCGCATCGCCGCCGGCGAGCGCCAGCGCGCGGCCCGCGAGCAGCGCGCCGAGGAACGGCTCGACGACGAGCCCGCGCCCGAGGCATTCGAACACCACGGCGATGTCGAAGCCCGCGCCGCCGAAGCCGCCGTCGGCTTCAGCGAACAGCGCGCCGACCGTGCCGAGTTCGGCAAAGCGCCGCCACATCGCTCGATCGAAGCCTTCGGCCGACTGCGCGATGCGGTCGCGCACCGGGAACGCGTACTGTTCGGCGATGAAGCGGTTCAACGTGTCCGCCAGCATCCGGCGGTCTTCTGTGTGCTGGAAATCCATCGTCGCGTCCCTCGTTACAGCCCGAGCATCATCTTCGCGATGATGTTCTTCTGGATCTCGTTCGAGCCGCCGAAGATCGACAGCTTCCGGTTGTTGAAATACTGCTGCGCGGCGCTCGCGGCGTCGTCCGGGCCGACCGGCTCGCCGTCGTAATCGGCATCGAGTGCTTCCTCGACGAACGGCTGCGCGTACGGCCCCATCGCGCGCCGCATCAGCGCCGTGATCTCCTGGCGGATCTGCGTGCCGCGGATCTTGAGCATCGAGCTTTCCGCGCCCGGTGCGCCGCCGCCCGCCACCGCGGCCAGCACGCGCAGGTTGGTCGTGCGCATGTTCTCGAGTTCGATCTCGACCCGCGCGATGCGCGCCGCGAAGAACGGATCGTCCGCGAGCGGCCTGCCGTTCTTCGTGACTGTCGCCGCGACCGCGCGCAGCCGGTCGAGCGCGGCCGTCGAGAACCCGATCCCCGCGATGTTGGTGCGCTCGTACGTGAGCAGGTACTTCGCGTAGGTCCAGCCGCGGTTCTCCTCGCCGACGAGGTTCTCCACCGGCACCCGCACGTCGGTGAAGAACACCTCGTTCACCTCGTGCTCGCCGTCGAGCGTGATGATCGGGCGGACCTCGACACCGGGCGTATTCATGTCGATCAGCAGGAAGCTGATGCCTTCCTGCTTGCGCACGTCGGTCGCGGTGCGCACGAGGCAGAAGATCATGTTCGCGTAGTGGCCGAGCGTGGTCCACGTCTTCTGGCCGTTCACGACGTAGTGATCGCCATGGCGTACCGCGCTCGTCTTCACCGCCGCGAGATCCGAGCCGGCGCCCGGCTCCGAATAGCCCTGGCACCACCAGTCGGTGCCGTCGAGGATGCGCGGCAGCCAGTGACGCTTCTGCGCTTCGTTGCCGTACTTGATCAGCACAGGGCCGAGCATGTTCACGCCGAACGGCACGATGCGCGGCGCACCCGCGAGCGCGCATTCGTTGTCGAACAGGAACTTCTGCGCGACGCTCCAGCCGGGGCCGCCGTATTCGGCCGGCCAGTGGCTGGCGAGCCAGCCGCGCGCGTTGAGGATCGCGTGCCATTCGCGCATGTCGTCGCGCGTGATATGCAGGCCGCCCTTCACCTTGCGCGCGATGCGCGCGGGCAGTTCGGCTTGCAGGAAGCGCTGCACTTCCGTGCGGAAGGCTTCCTCTTCGGGAGTGAAATTGAGGTCCATCTTCGTTCCGTTGCGAATGCGGTTGGCGTTCAGTCGACGCGGTTCAGGCTCGCGAAATCCGCGCCGCGCGCGACGAGATCGACGAGCAGCGGCGACGGCTTCCAGAACAGCGGGTCTTCCTTCGCGAACGCGCGGATGTCGGCGAGCACGCTCGCGAGGCCGACCGTGTCCGCGTAGTGCATCGGGCCGCCGCGATAGCGCGGGAAGCCGTAGCCGTACAGGAACACCGCATCGACATCGAGCGGACGCAGCGCGATCTTCTCGTGCACGACGTTCGCGCCTTCGTTGATCATCGCGGCGAGGTAGCGGCGCAGGATCTCGTCGTCGGTGAACGTACGCGGCGTGACGCCCTTCTTCGCGCGTTCCTCCGCGACGATTGCTTCGACTTCCGGGTCCGGCGTGCCGACGCGCGCGCCGTCCGGGTACAGGTAGTAGCCGCGCGACGTCTTCTGCCCGAACCAGCCGCGCTCGCACAGCCGGTCGGAAATCTCGACGTAGCGTGCGCGCGGGTCGCGCGTCGCCGCGCGGCGCTTGCGGGTCGCCCAGCCGATGTCGCCGCCCGCGAGGTCGACGACCTGGAACGGGCCCATCGGGAAGCCGAATTCGCGCACCGCGCGATCGATCTGGTACGGCGACGCGCCGTCTTCCATCAGGTAGTCGGCCGCCGTCCGATAGACGGCGAGGATCCGGTTGCCGATGAAGCCGTCGCATACGCCCGCGCGCACCGGCGTCTTCTTAAGCTGCTTCGCCAGCGCGAACGCGGTCGCGACGACGTCCGCGCTCACCCGCTTCGGCACCACGATCTCGAGCAGCTTCATCACGTTGGCCGGCGAGAAGAAATGCAGGCCGATCACGTCGGCCGGCCGGTCGATGCTCGCGGCAAGCGCGTCGATGTCGAGATACGACGTGTTGGTCGCGAGCACCGCGCCCGGCTTGCACACGCGTGCGAGCTCGGCGAACACGGCCTGCTTCACGGCCATGTCCTCGAACACGGCCTCGATCACCACGTCGGCCTGCGCGAGCGCGTCGTACGACGTGCTGCCCTTGAAGCGCGCGAGCCGCGCCGCATGCGCGGCCGGCGTCATCCGCCCTTTCGCGACGAGGCCGTCGTACACCTTCTCGACGTGCGCACGGCCGCGCGCGAGCGACGCCTCGTCGCGCTCGATCATCGTCACCGGCAGCCCGGCGTCGAGCGCCGCGACCGCGATGCCCGCGCCCATCGTGCCGCCGCCGACCACGCCGATCCGCTCGACCGGCCGCGCGCTCGCGCGCCGCGCCTCGGGCGCCTTCGCCGCTTCGCGCTCCGCGAAGAACGCATGCACGAGGCCCGCGCGCTGCGGGCTGTCGATGCATTGCAGGAACAGGCTGCGCTCGAACTTCATCCCCGCGTCGAACGACTGCGTGAGCGCGGCCTCGACCGCGTCGACGATCTTCGCCGGCGAGAAGAGGCCACGCGACTTCTTCGGCAGCTCCGCGCGCGCCGCGTCGATCGCAGCCTGAGCGGCCGCACGATCGACGAGGCCCTGCGCGTCGCGCGTGCGGCGCACCGGTGCGCCGAGCGACACGAGTTCCTGCGCGTAGGCGAGCCCTTCGGCGAGCGTGTCGTCGCTGTGCGCGACGCGGTCGACCAGGCCGAGCGCGAGCGCCTCCTCGGCGCTCGCATGGCGGCCCGTCAGCATCAGGTCGAGCGCGGCCTTCGCGCCGATCAGGCGCGGCGCGCGCTGCGTGCCGCCCGCACCGGGCAGCAGGCCGAGCGTGACTTCGGGCAGCCCGAGCTTGGCGCCGGGCACCGCGAGCCGGTAATGCGCGGCCAGCGCGACTTCGAGGCCGCCGCCGAGCGTCGCGCCGTGCAGCGCGACCACGACCGGCTTCGTGCCCGATTCGATCCGCTCGCACACGTCGGGCAGCGACGGCGGCACCGGCGGCTTGCCGAATTCGCGAATGTCGGCGCCCGCGATGAAGTTGCGGCCGGCACCGACGATCAGCACCGCGCGGATCGCGTCGTCGGCCTGCGCGGCGTCGAGCGCGTCGGCCAGGCCGCGCCGCACGTCGGCGGACAGCGCATTGACGGGCGGATGGTCGATCGTGACGACGAGCACCTTGTCGCGGCGCTCGCGCGCGACGGTGCCGGCCGTCGGGCTGGCGGGGGAAGCAGTGGAATTCATCGTGTCTCCAATAGTGCGGTGCGCCGGGCGGCGGGAACCGGTCGGGGCCGGCCAGCAGCGCCGGTGCGCGAGCCGGTTCGGGCGGCGCGGGAAACGGTCCGGCATGGTTGCCAAGCATGACTCGATTCTCGATTGATCGAGATTCATTGACAATTCCCTCTCGCTTTTACAAGCTGTCAAGTCTGACTTGACACTGAATGCTTTCCGACCGTTAAACGGGACGGATCAGGAGACACCGGCATGGACCTGAACGCGCTGACGCTGCTCGTCGAGATCCTCGACGCCGGCAATCTCAGCAAGGCCGCGCAGCGGCTCAAGATGAGCCGCGCGAACGTCAGCTACCGGCTGAACCAGCTCGAGCGCTCGATCGGCCAGCAGCTCGTGCGGCGCACGACGCGGCGCATCGAGCCGACCGAGATCGGGCTGAAGCTGTACGAGCACGGCCGGCGCATCCGCAACGAGCTGCTGGCCGCGCAGGAATCGGTGACGACGCTCGGCCAGGACCTGCAGGGCCGCGTGCGGCTGTCGGTGCCGAGCGGCTACGGGCAGATGGTGATGTCGGAATGGCTGCTGGCGTTCAAGCGGCTGCACCCGGGCATCGTGCTCGACGTCGTGTTCGAGAATCGCGTGGAAGACCTGATGCGCGACGAAGTCGACATCGCGATCCGCGTGATGTCCGAGCCGCCGCAGAACCTCGTCGCGCGCGACATGGGCGCGGTGCGCTACGTCGCGTGCGCGTCGCCCGCGTTCGCCGCCGCGCACGGGATGCCGTCGAGCCTCGGTGCGCTGGCCGCCGCGCCGGTCGTCACCGCGACGGTGATGGGCCGGCAGTTGCGGATCGCCGCGTATCTCGGCGACGAGCGCCACGAGGTGCTGCTCGAACCCACGTTGATTTCGGAGAACTTCCTGTTCCTGCGCCAGGCGATCCTCGCGGGGATCGGCGTCGGCATCGTGCCCGACTACGTGATGCAGGACGACATGCGGCGCGGTACCGTCGTCACGTCGCTCGACGCGTACCGGCTCAGCATCTTCGGCACGCACATGTACATGCTCTACATGCCGAACCGGCATCACACGCGCGCGACGTCGACGTTCATAGAGTTCATCCTCGAACAAGCCGGAAAGACCGGCCGGGGCGGGCCCGGCGGGATTCGTCAGGGTTTTCTGTCGGATGACAAGCCGCCGGCCACGCGGCGACAATAGCGCGCCGGGGCCGGCAGCCGCGTGGCGCCGGCGCCATCGCCTCCTTTGAATTCACTGCTGCCGAGGGTTCAATGTTCGACCGGATTCGCCCGCCTTCGCGTCCCTGGACGCTGCTTGCCGCCGTCGCGCTCGTCGCGTTCAACGCCGGCTGCACGTCCCCGTCCACGCCGTCGGGCGCCGTCGTCCCGGTCGCCGCCGCATCGGGCGCGGCCGTCCCGCTGCCGGGCGTGCACGCGCCGGAACTGTCGTCTGGCTGGACCGACAAGGCGGGCTGGACCTCGCAGCACTTCATGATCGCGGCCGCGAACCCGCTCGCGACGCAGGCCGGCTACGACATGCTGAAGGCCGGCGGCACCGCGATCGACGCGGCCATCGCGACGCAGATGGTGCTCGCGCTCGTCGAGCCGCAGTCGTCGGGGATCGGCGGCGGCGCGTTCATGCTGTACTTCGACGGCAAGGCGACGCAGGCATACGACGGCCGCGAGACCGCACCGGCCGCCGCGACCGACCGGCTGTTCTACGGGCCGACCGGCCAGCCGATGGGCTTTTACGAAGGTGTCGTCGGCGGGCGCTCGGTCGGCACGCCGGGCGTGCTGCGCATGCTCGACGCCGCGCATCGCGCGCACGGCAAGCTGCCGTGGCGCCGGCTGTTCCAGCCGGCCATCCGGCTTGCCGAGCGCGGCTTCACGATCAGCCCGCGGCTCGCGATGCTGATCGCGAACGACAAGTACCTGAGCAACGACCCGGCCGCCCGCGCGTACTTCTACAACACGGACGGCACGCCGAAGGCCGCCGGCACCGTGCTGAAGAACCCCGCGCTCGCAACCGTGCTGCGCCAGGTCGCCGACCGCGGCGCGAATGCGTTCTACAGCGGCGCAATCGCGCGCGACATCGTCACGAAGGTGCGCAAGCACCCGACCAATCCGGGCCTGCTGTCGCTGCAGGATCTCGCGCGCTACAAGGCGAAGGTGCGCACGCCGCTGTGCGCCGACTACCGGCGCTCGGTCGTGTGCGGGATGCCGCCGCCGTCGTCGGGCGGCCTCGCGATCGCGCAGATGCTCGGCATCCTCGAGGCGATGCCCGACTGGCAGCAGATCGGCGCGCAGAAGCCGGTGCGCAACGATGTCGGCTACGAGCCGACGCCGTTCGCCGCGCACCTGTTCAGCGAAGCCGGGCGCCTCGCGTATGCGGACCGCGCGCGTTATGTCGCCGATCCCGATTTCGTGCCGCTGCCGGGCGGCAGCTGGGCGAGTCTCACCGACAGGACCTATCTCGCGCAGCGCGCGCGGTTGATCGGCGACAGCAGCATGGGCGTCGCGCAGGCCGGCGCACCGCAGGGCGCGACGCTCGCGATGGCCGACGACCACAGCCCCGAACTGCCGTCGACATCCGACATCGCGATCGTCGACCGTTACGGCCAGGCGCTGTCGATGACGACGAGCGTCGAGGATGCGTTCGGCTCGCGGCTGATGGTGCGCGGCTTCATGCTGAACAACCAGCTCACCGACTTCTCGTTCGTGTCGAACGACAATGGCCGGCCGGTCGCGAACCGCGTGCAGCCGGGCAAGCGGCCGCGCTCGGCGATGTCGCCGGAGCTCGTGTTCGACAAGAAGACGAAACAGGTGACGATGATCGTCGGCTCGGCCGGCGGCCCCGCGATCATCAATCACGTCGCGAAGACGCTGGTCGGGGTGCTCGACTGGGGCATGACGATGCAGCAGGCGATCGCGCTGCCGAATTTCGGGTCGATGAACGGGCCGACCCAGCTGGAACGCGGCCGCGTGTCGGAGGCGCTCGCCGACGGGCTCAAGGGCCGCGGGCACGACGTGCGGGTCGTCGAGATGAACTCGGGGCTGCAGGGAATCCAGCGGCTGAACGTGCAGGGGCAGACGGTATGGTTCGGCGGCGCGGATCCGCGGCGGGAAGGCGTGGCGATGGGGGATTGAGGGCGGTGAGCGACAACTTCACCTATCTGGTCGATCCGGTGGTTTCGCTCGCTGAAGCGCCCGCCGGGGCGCAGCGCATGATCGCGTGGCTGCAGGCACGCGGGATCGTCGGCGCGGCGACGCGAGTCGGCGACCTGTATCGCGACGACTTCCGAACCTACGGAATGGAAGCCGGCGAACTGGCGGAAATCGACGACGTCGGTTATCCGCTCGGCCCGCATTATGCGAGCGCATGCGATGCCAACGCGCATTTGCCGCCATCGATTCCTAACTGGCTGGAGATCGTCGTGGAGCGACGTGTCTTCGACGCTGGCGGCGGCGGCCTAGAGGTCTTCTGCCCGGCCTGCGATGCCGAACAGACATCGCTTGGCAACGCATGGGGCATCGCGATTTCGAACTGGTTCGACGGCGACGACGACGCCCCGCTGACCTGCGGCGTATGCGGACACCGACAACCGATGACCCGATGGCGCTATGAGCCGCGATGGGCATTCGGCAATCTTGGCTTCTGCTTCCAGAACTGGCTGCTGAGCGATGCGTTCATCGCCGAATTCACCGCCGAGTACGGCCAGCCGCTGGCGGTGGTGCACCAGCACATCTGAACGCCCCGGGCGCTGCGTCACCCCCGCCCCTTCCACGGCACCACCCGCCGCTCGACCCACCGCATCGCCAGATCGAACAGCCACGCGATCGCGCCGATGATCAGGATGCCCATCACGACGATATCGGTGCGCAGGAAGCTCGATGCGTTGAGCACCATCTGCCCGAGCCCGGCCGTCGCGGCGACCATCTCGGCCGCGACGAGCGTCGTCCAGCCGAACCCGATCGCGATCCGCAGCCCCGTGAGGATCTCCGGCAGCGCGGCCGGCAGCACCACGTGACGCACGATCTGCGCGAAACTGCCGCCGAGCGAATACGCGGCGTTGATCTGCTCGACCGTCGCCGCGCGCACGCCGGCGCGCGCGGCCATCGCGATCGGCGCGAAGCACGCGAGGAAGATCACGACGAGCTTCGCCGTTTCGTCGATGCCGAACCAGATCACGACGAGCGGCAGGTAAGCGAGCGGCGGCAGCGGCCGGTAGAACTCCAGCAGCGGATCGAGCACGCCGCGCGCGATGCGGCTCACACCCATCAGGATGCCGACCGGCACGCCGATCGCGGTCGCGAGCGCGAACGCGCCGAACACGCGCGCGGCGCTCCACAACAGATGTTCGGACAGCGGCAGGCCGCCCTGGATACGGCCGTGCCACGCGTCGACGAAGGCCGCCCACACCGCTTCCGGCGCGGGCAGGAACAGCGGCGGCAGCCACTGGAAATGCGTCGCGACCCACCACAGCACGGCCAGCACCGCGACCGTCGCCGCGCTCAGCCCTGCGGTCTTCCCTTGTCCCGGCAGCCGGTAACGGCGCGACGACGGCGTGCGACCCAACGCCGCCTGAGGCTGCGTGCGATCGCCCGGTTCGACACCTGCGTCCGTGCGATCGGCCGTCCACGAATCCTGCGTGCTCATGCTGTCCTGCCTGTGCAAAGTACTGTTCCGGCCGCGCCCGACGGACGCACCGTGCCGCGCGAGTTCGCCCATCACGCAGGCTCCGCGACCGCCTCGTCGCGATGCAGATACGCGATCAGCCGCTCGCGCCACGCGATGAAATCCGGCGACGACTTCACCGCGCGCGCATCGCGCGATTCGACATAGCGCCGCGCGAACGGCAGCTCGAAGGTTTCCGCGATGCGTCCGGGGCCCGGCGTCATCACGACGAGACGCGTCGCAAGGAACAGCGCCTCCTCGACATCGTGCGTGATGAAGAACACCGTCTTGCCGGTACGCGCCCACACGTCGAGCACGAGCGCTTGCATCGTGCCGCGCGTCATCGCGTCGAGTGCGCCCATCGGCTCGTCCATCAGCAGCACGCGCGGATCGCTCGCAAGTGCACGCGCGATGCCGACGCGCTGCTGCATCCCGCCCGACAGCTCGTACACGCGCGCCTGCGCGTGGCGCTCCAGACCGACGAGTGCGAGCATCTCTCTCGCGCGCGCTTCACGCTCGGCCTTCGACACGCGCGCGAAACGCAGCCCGAGCGCGACGTTGTCGAGCACGTCGAGCCACGGCAGCAGCGCGTATTTCTGGAACACGACACCGCGATCGGCGCCGGGGCCCGTGACCGGCACGCCGTCGACGCGCACGTCGCCGGTCGTCGGCGCGACGAAGCCGGCCATGCAGTTCAGCAGCGTGGTCTTGCCGCACCCGGATGCGCCGAGCGCGACGACGAACTCGCCGGCATCGATGCGCAGGTCGACGCGCGCGAGCGCCTGCGTCGTCGGCCTGCCGCGCTCGCCCGGATAGGCGACCGACACCTGACGGACTTCCAGTGTGCTCATGATCGGGGCTCCGCGATGAGTGAGTGGGCTGAATCGCCGCGCTCAGCGCGCGGCCTTCTGCACGAACTGCGGATCGACGCCGGCCGAATAGTCGGCGAGCACCGTCTGGATCGTGCCTTGCGATTTGAGGAACGTGGCCGTGGCCGCGAGCGACTTCGCGGCGCCCGATTGCGCGCCGCCGCCGAGCCACGTCGGCGATGCCTGTTCGGCCGCCGTCGGGAATGCGTAGAGCGCGAGGCTGGCCGGCACGTCCTGCGCGTTCGCGCCGGACACCTTCGCGACCGCCGCGACCTGCGGCGAACCGACCTTCCACGCCGCCGCATGCGCGCGGTAGTCGGCGTCTGCTGCCGCGAGCACCTTCACGAAACGCGTGACGAACTCGGGGTTCTCGCGCGCGAACTTGCGGCTCACGACGAAGCCGTCGAAAGTCGCCTTGCCACTTTCTTTCGCAACCTGGCCCGACGTCGTCAGCACGGTGCCCGATTGCTTGACCTTCGCGAGCACGGGATCCCAGATATAGGTCGCGTCGATGTCGCCGCGCGTCCATGCGGCCGCGACTTCGGGCGGACGCAGGTTGACGATCTTCACGTCGTTCGGATTGACGCCTGCGGCCTGCAGCGCGACGAGCGTGTGAAAGTGCGACGTCGACACGAACGGCACGCCGATCTTCTTGCCCTTCAGCGCCGCGATGCTGGTCACGCCCGAACCGTTGCGCGCGACGAGCGCCTCGGCGTCGTTGATGTTGTCGAGCACCCAGAACAGCGAGATGTCGAGCCCCTGCGACAGGCCGGCCGCGATCGGGCTCGACCCGGCTTCGCCGAGCTGCACGGAGCCCGACGCGAGCGCGCGGATCACGTCGGCGCCGCTGTCGAGCTTGCGGAACGTGACCTTGTAGCCGGTCGCCTTTTCGACTTCACCGCTCGCCTGCGCGTAGCGCCACGGCACGACCATGTCCTGGTACGCGATCACGACTTCGCGCGATTCGGCGTGCACCGCGCCGAGCGCGGCAAAGGCGGTCAGCGCGACGACGGCGCGGCGGATGAAGCTGAAACGGGACATGCGGCTCTCCTTCGGAATGCGGGCATTGCTGCGGGAGAGCCGACTTTACGAGCTTTGCGCGCGGCGGGAGCGAACTTATCCTGCGAAGCTATCGATGCCGTTTCAGCTTTGCTTTTCATGCTCGACTGGATTGCGCGTCCGGTCGGCTGGCGATTGCCGTGCGGCGGCGCGGATGGCCGCCGCACCAACGAAAAAGCCCGCATCGCTGCGGGCTTTTCCAGGTTCGTCCGAAGACGACGAAGCGAGGACGCTCAGACCACCCCGGCCCCATGCGCCTGCAGATCGGCGTGATAGCTCGACCGCACCATCGCGCCGACGGCCGCGTGCGTGAAGCCCATCTTGTACGCCTCTTCCTCGTACATCTTGAACGTATCCGGATGCACGTAAGCACGCACCGGCAGGTGGTGTTCGGACGGCTGCAGGTACTGGCCGATCGTCAGCATGTCGACGTCGTGCGCGCGCAGGTCGCGCATCACCTGCAGGATTTCCTCTTCGGTCTCGCCGAGGCCGACCATCAGGCCCGACTTCGTCGCGACGTCCGGATGCTGCGCCTTGAAGTCCTTCAAGAGCTTCAGCGAATGCGCGTAGTCCGAACCCGGACGCGCTTCCTTGTACAGGCGCGGCACCGTTTCGAGGTTGTGGTTCATCACGTCGGGCGGCGCGGCGTTCAGGATCGAGATCGCGCGGTCGAGACGGCCGCGGAAGTCCGGCGTGAGAATCTCGATGCGCGTTTCCGGCGACTGCTCGCGCACTTCGCGGATGCACTCGACGAAGTGAGCGGCGCCACCGTCGCGCAGGTCGTCGCGGTCGACGCTCGTGATCACCACGTACTTGAGCTTGAGCGCGGCGATCGTGCGTGCGAGGTTTTTCGGTTCGTCCGCGTCGAGCGGATCGGGACGGCCGTGGCCGACGTCGCAGAACGGGCAGCGGCGCGTGCACTTGTCGCCCATGATCATGAACGTCGCGGTGCCCTTGCCGAAGCATTCGCCGATGTTCGGGCAGCTCGCTTCCTCGCACACCGTATGCAGGTTGTGCTCGCGCAGGATCGTCTTGATCTCGTTGAAGCGCGAGCTGCCGGTGGCCGCCTTCACGCGGATCCACTCGGGCTTCTTCAGCTTCTCGATCGGAATGACCTTGATCGGGATGCGCGCCGTCTTCGCCTGCGCCTTCTGCTTGGCGGTCGGATCGTACGCAGCGGGGGCGGCCGAATCGGCCGGTGCGGGAGAAGCGGTAACGTCAGTCATTCGATTGTTCCAGTGCCTGCGGCTTGTCGGCGGCCGCGGATGCGCCGTCGAGGTTGGCGATCAGACGGCGCACCAGCGTGTGGGCGACGTCGTTCCAGTCGGCGGCAACCTCGAGGCTCGCCATGTCGACAGTTTCCAGTCCGGCATAGCCGCACGGGTTGATCGCAAGAAACGGGCGCAGATCCATCTTCACGTTCAGGCTCAGCCCGTGATAGCTGCAGCCGTTGCGGATCTTCAGGCCGAGGGCCGCGATTTTCGCGCCCTCGTGCACGCCGGACGCCACGTAGATCCCGGGCGCGCCCGCCTTGCGGACCGAAGCGAGATTATACGCCGCGAGGGTTTCGATCACGGCCTCCTCGATCTTCGTCACGAGCGTGCGCACCATCAGCTTGCGCCGGCGCAGGTCCAGCAGCAGGTAGACGACGATCTGGCCGGGGCCGTGGTAGGTGATTTGTCCGCCGCGGTCGACCTTCACGAGCGGCACGCCGCTGTCGGCCACCAGCAGGTGGGCCGGGTCGCCGGCCTGGCCGAGCGTGTAGACGGGCGGATGTTCGACCACCCAGATCTCGTCGCCGGTGTCGGCCGTGCGCGTGTCGGTGAACGCGCGCATCGCGTCGAAGCTCGTCTCGTAGGCCTCGAGGCCCCGCCAGCGCACGGTGACCGGCTGGGCCGGCTGATCCGGGGCTCCGGCGGGTGATGCGGAAACGGCGACAGGCGTGGACACGATGGAAACCGGCGAAACGGACATGGGCGGTAGTTTACCGAAAACCCATGGGTCTCGCCGGGCCAGGAAAGGGACGGATTGTCAGTATCCGTCGGACGAAACGAAGGTCAGACCGTGCGCCAGCCGTCGTGCAGAAGTGCGCTCACGCGTTCGCGCAGCCGTGCCAGCCCGCCGAGCGCGACTTCCTTGGGCGGCCGCGACACCGAGAACGCGACGCGCGCGCCCTCGCGCCCTTCCGCGCTGAGCCACAGCCGCTCGCCACGGCGCAGCTTCAGCGTCTCGCCATCGACCAGGAAGTAGTCGTCGACGTCGTCGCTGCGCGTGGCCCACACCGGCCCGCATTGAACGATCAGCCGCGTGCTGCGTTGCACCTTCATCGGCACGGTTTCGCCCACGGGGATTTCGAACGTGATGCTTGAGGAAATTTCTTGCATGATCGACTCCGCCAAAAAGTGCTTCGATGGCTACAATCGTAGTCACTCCAAGGCGTCTGACAAAACGACCAATTTTCACGTCGATGTGAGGAAAATTAGCAAATGGACCTCCGACAGCTACCCGCGCTGAACGCCGTTCGTGCGTTCGAAGCCGCTGCCCGTCACGAGAATTTCTCGCGCGCCGCCGACGAGCTGTTCGTCACGCACGGCGCGGTCAGCCACCAGGTGCGCGCGCTCGAGGAAGAGCTGGGCGTGCAGTTGTTCACGCGCAACGGCAAGCGGCTGTGCCTGACCGATGCCGGCATGCGCTACGCGCAGCAGATCCGCACCGCGCTGATGGTGATCGCCGATGCGACGCGCGACGTGCGCGCCAGCGACCGCGACCGGCGGCTCGTGGTGTCGATGCTGTCGTCGTTCGCCGCGCGCTTCATCACGCCGCGCATCGGCACGTTCATCGAGCGGCATCCGGAGATCGACGTCGAGCTGCAGTCGACCAATTCGCTCACCGATTTCGCGCGCGACGACGTCGATCTCGCGATCCGCTTCGGCGGAGGCACCTATCCGGGCCTGCATGTCGAGCCGCTGTTCGAGGAGGTGTTCTTTCCGGCGTGCGCGCCGACGCTGAACGGCGGCAAGCTGCCGCAGACGCCCGCCGATCTCGTGCACTACAACCTGCTGCGCTCGGACGACGAGCTGTGGCGGCCGTGGTTCGACGCGGCCGGGCTCGACACGCTGACCGAACCGAAACGGGGGATCCTGTACCAGGATTCGTCGAACCTGCTGCTGGCCGCGATCGACGGCCAGGGCATCGCGCTGGTGCGCCGCTCGCTCGCGGTGCACGATCTGCTCGACGGGCGCATCGTGCGCCTGTTCGACATCGACGGGCAGAGCCCGTGGCACTACTTTTTCGTGTGTCCGCCGCCGGTTTTGAACACGCCGCGCGTGCAGGCGTTCAGGACCTGGCTGCTCGAGCAGGTCGTGGAATACAAGCGGATGTGCGAAGAACTGGACGCGCGGCGCGCGGCGGGGAAATGCCCCGCCGAGTGTGCGCTGGAAGGAGGATGGAAAGGGATCAGCGGCCGTTCGCGCTGATCCCCGGGGCCGCCGGGGCGGCCGCTCAGAGCACGACCTTGACCATCGGATGGCCGGTCAGTGCGCGGTAGATATTGTCGAGCTGTTCCTGGCTCGTTGCCCGCACGGTGATCGTGAGGCCCGTGTAATTGCCGCCGCTCGATGCACGCTCCTCGATCTTCTCGACATCGATCTCGTTGTCGTGAACGGCCACGACCTTGAAGATCGTGTCCTTGAATTCGGGGTGCGCCTTGCCCATGATCTTGATCGGGAAATCGCACGGAAACTCCAGCAGCGACTCCTTCCGGGTATCGATCGCGCCGGTCACCTCGATGGTTTTGGTCGGTTCGCTCATCATTTTCTCCGGGTTAGGTCAAACTGTTCAAACTCGCGTGCCTTCGCACGCTGGTACGCGTCATACAGCGCCGCGAACACGGGGCCCGGCTTGCCGCCCTGGACGGGCAGGTCGTCGAGCGACGTGACAGGCAGCACTTCCTTCGTGGCCGACGTGATCATGATCTCGTCGGCCGCGCGCAACTCCACTTCGCTGATCTCGCGCGCGACGAACGGGATCTTGCATTCGTCGGCCAGCTGCTCGACCAGCGCGTAGCGGATCCCTTCGAGGATCTTGTTGCTGCGCGGCGGCGCGAACAGCTCGCCGTTCTTCACGATCCATACGTTCGACGACGAGCCTTCGGTCAGGTAGCCGTCGCGCAACTGCAGCGTCTCGAACGCATCGCGTTCGGCCGCATGCTGCGCCATCAGCACGTTGCCGAGCAGCGAGATCGACTTGATGTCGCAATGCAGCCAGCGGCGATCCTCGGCCGTCACGCAGCGCACGCCCTTCGCGCGCTCTTCTGCCGACGGCAGGCGCAGCGGGCTCGTCATCGCGAACACCGTCGGCACCGCGTTCGCGGGGAACGCGTGGCCGCGCTTCGCGACGCCGCGCGTCACCTGCAGGTAGACGAGCGCGTTGCCGTCGCCGAGGCCTTCGGCATTCGCCGCGACCACACGCTCGATCAGCGCGCGCCAGCCGGCCGCGTCGTGCGGATTGTCGATGCCGATCTTCTTCAGGCTGCGCGCGAGCCGCTCCAGGTGCTGCTCGATCCGGAACGGCACGTGCGCGCCGTCATGCGCATAGACGGGGACGACTTCATACACGCCATCGCCGAAGATGAACCCGCGGTCGAGCACCGGCACACGGGCTTCGGACAGCGGCACCAGTTCCTCCTGCGCCGAGACGCTGAGGTAGACGATCGGTTCGAATTCGGCTTGGCTCATGGCAATGACAGATGGGGATGAAGTCGTGAAAACAAAGGCCCGTCGTGCTTACTTCTTCTTGCTGAACATCAGCAGGATCGAGTCCCAGATACGCCCGAAGATACCCGCTTCCGGCACGGCCTGCAGCGCGACGACCGGGAATTCCGACAGCGTCTTGCCGTCGGCGACGATCTTCACGGTGCCGACCTGCTGGCCTTCCGCGAGCGGCGCGATCAGCGGCGCGTTCACAACGACTTCGGTCTTGACCTTGTCGCCGAGGCCGCGCGGCACGGTCGCCCACTGGTCGCCCTTCACGCCGACCTGCACGGTGTTTTCCTTGCCCTTGTAGAGGCGCGGCGTCGAGATCGCCTGGCCGCCCTTGAACAGGCGCACCGAATCGAACGCGCTGTAGCCGTAGTTCAGCATCTTCATGCTGTCCTGCGTGCGCTCGCCTTCCTTCTGCTCGCCCATCATCACCGACACCAGTCGGCGCTGGCCGTCGACACCCGGGATCGCGCGCTTCGCCGATGCGATCAGGCAGTAGCCGGCCGCCTGCGTATGGCCGGTCTTCAGGCCGTCGACCGTCGGGTCGAGCCACAGCAGGCGGTTGCGGTTGCCCTGGCGGATGTTGTTGTACTTGAATTCCTTCTCCGAGAAGATGCTGTAGTACTGCGGAAAATCGCGGATCAGGTGGGCCGACAGCTTCGCGAGGTCGCCGGCCGTCGTGTAGTGGTTCGGGTCGGGCATGCCGTTCACGTCGGCGAAGTGCGTGCCCTTCATGTCGAGGCGCTGCGCCTCGGCGTTCATCAGCGTGACGAACTGCCCTTCGCTGCCGCCGACGAGCTCGGCCAGCGCGATCGCGGCATCGTTGCCCGACTGGATGATCATCCCGTACACGAGGTCGTGCACGGACACCGGCTTGTTCGCCTCGATGAACATGCGCGACTCGTCGCGGCCGACGCGGCGCACCGCTTCGCTCGGCGTGACGATCTGCTCCATGGAGATTTTCTTCTTGTCGAGCGCCTCGAACACGAGGTATGCGGTCATCAGCTTCGTCAGCGACGCAGGCTCGACGCGTTCATCCGCATTGCCCGACGCGAGCACCGTGTTGCTGGTCGCGTCGACGAGCACCCACGAGCGTGCGTTCACGCCCGGCGGCGGCACCGCGCCCGGCATGTAGGTCGCGGGCGCGCCGGTGAACTGCTCGGCGGCGGCCGGCGCCGCATGCGCGGCCTTTGCCTTGGCGGCCGGCTTCGCCTCGGCGACGACGATCGTCGACGCGAGCGCGACAGGCAGCATCACGCCGAGCGCGACGTTGCGCGCGGCGGTGCCGAAGGCGATGGAGGAAGCGAGGGACTTGAGGCCTTGGGAAGACAGACGCATGATCGATTCAGGCTGATGGCAGAAAGTGCGGTGCGAAACGCGCAGGGTTGAACGGCAAGGCGGCGGGCGTTCCGGGCACGCGCCCGACAACGTCGGGCGGCGCGAAACGCGCCGGTTGGACTCGTGCGGAGGCGTTCGGTTCGCGGCCGTCGCGAGCGGGCGGACAGGCGGCGAAACGAGCGCCGCATGGGCCCAGCCGGGCCGCGGGCGACGCGGAATGCGGCCATTATACGTGGCCGCGCAGGGCGTTTTCGCGAACCTGGCGCCGCACGGCCGCGCAGCGGCTTCGGGAGGATAGCGCGAGCAGGTTGCGGGCAAGCGCGCTCGAAGCCGCGCGAAAGGCATGCGCAGGCCGTGTGCAAGTCGGGTTGCGCCGTCGTGCGGCAAGCGACGCGCCGCGCGGTGCGGCGCGATGTCGCGCGAGGTTTCGGGAAGCGGCACGCATCATCCGGCCGGGTGCCGGTGCGTGCGACGGGACGCCGGCGCTTGCCCGCGGGCTAGCGCCACGCGTCGACGATGATGCGCTTCAGCACGTGCAGCTTGCGGTGGAGGAAATGCTCGGCGCCGGGGATCACGACCACCGGCAGTTCCTGCGGCCGCGCCCAGTCGTACACCGACGCGATCGGCACCGTGTCGTCGGTTTCGCCGTGGATCACGAGCGTGTTCTCGGGCACGTCGGCCACCTGCCAGCGGCTCGCGGCCGTACCGACGAACACCATCCGCTCGATCGACTCGCCCGCGTCGCGCAGCCGCTTGGCGACGTGCGACAGCACGAAGGTGCCGAACGAGAAGCCCGCGAGCACGAGCGGCAGGTCCGCGTACGCGGGCTGCGCGCGCATGTGCGCGAGCACCGCCACGAGGTCGTCGGCTTCGCCGGTGCCGTTGTCGTGCACGCCTTCGGTCGCACCGACGCCACGGAAGTTCGACCGGTAGACGACATAGTTCAATTGCACGAGCGTGCGCGCGAGCGTCTGCGCGACCTTGTTGTCCATCGTGCCGCCGAACAGCGGATGCGGATGCGCGACGAGCGCGATGCCGCGCGGCGCGGCGCCATCCTCGCGCACGGCGTCAGGCAGGTCGACCGCGATTTCGATCTGCCCGACCGGGCCCGCGATCAGCGATTTCTGCGTATGTACGTTCATTCGACCGGCCCGCTCAGATCTTCAGGCGGTCGACGACCTTGCCGTCGCGCAGGTGCGATTCGACGATCTCGTCGATGTCGGCCCGGTCGACGTACGTGTACCACGTGCCTTCCGGATACACGACCATCACGGGCCCTTCCTCGCAGCGGTCGAGGCAGCCGGCCTTGTTGATGCGGACCTTGCCGGGCCCCGCGAGGCCGAGTTCCTTCACGCGCTTTTTCGCGTATTCCTGCATGGTCTGCGCGTCGCATTGCGCGCAGCTCGGGCGTTCGGCGCCCGGTTCGCGCTGGTTCAGGCAGAAGAAGACGTGGTGCTGGTAGTAGGAATCCATGATGATGGCGAGCGGCCCGGCGCGAGGCCGTGCGGAAAGAGGAGCGATTGCCGTTGCGCGCGGCAACGGAGGATGCCGAAGATTATAGCGACCGGCGCGCGCGGCTGCCCGCGATACGGCCGCCGCCGCACGGCCCGGACCGCCGCGTCAGCGGCGCAGCGCGGCCGGCAGCCACGCGCGCTCGACGCGCTGGCCGAGCCAGATCAGCGCCGCGTAGGGCCAGATCCACGCGAGCCAGCGCGCGATGCTGTTGAAGTGCACGTAACGCCCCTGCCGCCAGCCCGACAGCGTGAAGTCGAAGAACGGATTGACCGGCAGCAGGTTCACGAGCGCCACGCCGGCCAGCAGCGCGAGTGCCGCGAGCGTTGCACGCCACGTCTCCGGCACGCGCAGCGCGACGAGCGCCGCGGCGAAGCCGAGCTCGATGCCGAGCCGCGCGCCGGGCGTCGCCCATACGACGACGAGGCCGGTGGCCGACTGCATGAACGTCGCGGCCGCCTTCAGCGCGAGCGTCGCCACGACGAGCGCGATCAGCAGCCGGATGCGCGGCGCGCGCGGCCGCATCGCGAGCGACGCGATCGCCAGCGCGGCGAACAGCATCAGCCCGCCGAGCGTCGCCTCCCACGCGGAATCGGACAGCCAGCCGTCGACGCGCTCGGGCCATTCGCTGACCTGCCACGCGGCCGGCAGCCACGCGAGCAGCGCGCCCTGCATCGACGCGTCGGCGCGTTCCCACAGCGCGGCCGGCCAGTCGCCGATGCCGAACAGGAACGGCGACGGAAACAGGATCGCGAACGGCCACAGCGCGGCGAGCAGCAGCGGCGTCGCGCCGTCGGCCTCGAACCACGCGAAGCGCAGCCGGCGCAGCGCGCCGCGGTCGAGCAGCGCACCCGTGGCCGGCGCGACGAGCGCCGCCCCCAGCAGCGCGCCGAGCGCGTTGGCGCCGAGATCGAGATTCGACGCGATACGCGTCGGCAGGTAGGTCTGCAGCGCTTCCATCGAGCCCGACAGCAGCACGCCGAGCCCGCCCGCGATCAGCGTCGCGGTCACGCCGCGCCAGCGCGGGTGCAGCGCGAGCACGCCGAGCGCGCCGAACGGCAGGTAGCCGAGCACGTTCGTGACCACGTCGAACGCGGTCACATAGCGCTGCATCGGCGCGAACAGGTAGTCGAACGGCCCGATGCCGAGCGACACCCAGCCTTCGAACGGATACAGCGACGCGTAGACGACCAGCGCCGCGTAAGCGGCGAAGGCCTGCCGCGCGAGCGGCGATGCGCGATGCGTGCCGGTCGCGCTCATCGCGGCTGCGCGGCGCGCGTCACGGGGTGCCCGCGTACGCCTGCATGCCGGCCCACGCGGCGATCTGCGACACGAGCTCGTCGCTCGCGGCTGCGAGCGCGCGGGCGCCGCCGGCCGCGTCCGGCGTGCTCGACGGCGCGCGCGCGACGAACGTGCGCTGGCCGAGCACCTTGCCGTCGAGCGTCAACGTCGCGCGTGCGGTGACGGCGCCGTGGCTCTGCGACTGCCCGTCGAACACCTGCTCGAATTCGTTCAGGTCGACCTTGAGGGTCGGCGCGCGCACGCCGTCGGACCCTTCGAGCACCGCGCCGCGCGACGACAGCGCGCCGCGCAGCCGCTGCGTGAGCAGTTGCGCGGGCGGCGCGGTCCAGCGGCTGTCGCGATAGACGGCCACGTGCTGCACATCCGCGTACGCGAGGCGGTACGCGAACTTGTCCGAATCGAGCGCATCGGGCGCGGCGACGTCGAGCACCTTCAGCGCGGGGCCGGAACCGGCCGTCACCACCGACGATGCGGGCCCGAGGTCGTAGCGGACATTCGACAGCACCGCGCTGTTGTCGGCGCAGCCGGCCGCCAGCGCGAGCGTCAGCACGGCAAGCGCGGCCGCGGCGGGACGCAGCGCGCGGTCAAGGATTCGTGGCATGGCGTGTTCCTGCATGATGTTTCCGGTTTCGATGGGCGTCATGTCCGGCCTTCCGGCCGGACGATCGATGAACTGCTGCCGCGTCTCACTTGCCGGCCGTCGCACCCGGCCAGACGAAGCCCGCTTCGCCGGGCCCCGGCGCCGCGCCGGGCGAACCGAACAACAGACTGCGCGGATTGCGGCCGAGTTCACCGGCCACGTCCTTCAATTGCCGCGACGCATCGCCGACGCTGCCGGCCAGCGAATTGAAACGCGGCAGCGTGTCGTACTGCACGCGCGCGTTCAGGTCGTTCAGCGCGACGCCGACCTGCTCGGCGGCCGTGCCGGCCTTGTTCAGGTTCGACACGAGCGGCCCGTTCGGCTGCAGCAGCGTGTTCGCCGACGCCATCGCGCGGTTCACCTCGTGCATCGTTTCCGGCAGCGCGGTGACTGCCGGGCCGAGCTGCTTCGTCAGCGTTGCCGCGCCATCGGCCGCGTGCTGCAGGCTTTCGGCCGTCGCACGCAACTGCTCGCGCATCTCGGGCGACATCAGCGCGTTCGCGCTCTTGGCGGCCAGCTCGAGCTGCCGCAGCAGCACGTCGCCGCGCTCCTGGATCTGGTCGAACAGGCTCGGCCGCATCGGGATCTGCGCGATCGCCTTCGGCGACGACGGCAGCGGCGCCAGGTCGCGCCCCGTATCCTCGAGCTGCACGAACGCGATGCCCGTCACGCCCTGGAACCCGAGGCTGCCGTAGGTCGACTGCGTGATCGGCGCATCGTGATCGACGAGGATCCGGATCCGGATCTGGCCCGGATGCGTGCGATCGAAGCCGATCGACTGCACCTTGCCGACGTCGAGGCCGCGAAAGCGCACGGCCGCGTCCGGGAACAGCCCCGTCACGTTGGTGCGCGCGAGCAGGTCGTACGGCACCCGCACGGTGCGGTCGACGTTGAACCAGAACACGGTGCCCGCGATCGCGAGCGTCAGCGCGATCGTGAACAGGCCGGCCCAGAACGCATGTGATTTGTTTTCCATTCGCGGGTTCCTTGCTTCTACAGCTCGACGCTCGACAGCGCCGGTTCGAGGGCCGCCTTCGGCAGCTTCGCGCGCCGCTCGGGCGGCAGCGCCTGCAATGCGCGGCGCCCGCGCAGCCCCAGGAAATATTCGTGGATGAACGGATGGTCGACGTTCGCGGCCTCCTCGACCGGCGCGGCGACCAGCACCTTGCGGTCGGCCAGCACCGCGACGCGCGTCGACAGCGCGACCATCGTGTCGAGGTCGTGCGTCACCATCACGACGGTCAGCCCGAGCGTGCGGTGCAGCGTCGCGATCAGCTCGACGAATTCGTCCGACGCCTGCGGATCGAGGCCGGCCGTCGGCTCGTCGAGGAACAGCAGCTCGGGCTCCAGCGCGATCGCGCGCGCGATGCCGACGCGTTTCACCATCCCGCCCGACAGCGCGGCCGGCATCTTCGACGCGTGCTTGCACGGCAGCCCGACCATCTCGAGCTTCAGCATCACGATGTCGTGCAGCAGGTCCGGCGGCACGCGGCCGAGCTCGCGCAGCGGCTGCGCGACGTTGTCGAACACCGTCATCGACGAGAACAGCGCGCCCTGCTGGAACAGCATCCCCGAACGCGTACGCATCATCCTCGCGCTCGCGTCGTCGATCGTCGCGGTATCTTCGCCGAACACCTTGATCGTGCCCGACGTCGGCCGCTCGAGGCCGAGGATCTGCCGCACGAGCGTCGTCTTGCCGGAGCCCGAGCCGCCGACGATCGACACGATCTCGCCGCGCCGCACGTCGAAGTCGAGCTTCTGGTGAATGATGTTGCGCCCGTAGCGCTTGGTCAGGTTGCGCACCTCGATCACGAGGTCGCCGGCTCCGGCCTCCCCGGCCGGCCGCGTGCCGACCGACCCGGCGCCGACGGCCGCCGCGTGCGCGGTCGTTTCGTTCGATGCGTTCATCCGAGCCCCACGTTCTGGAACAGGATCGCGAACACCGCGTCGGCGAGGATCACGACCGTGATCGACGATACGACCGAGGTGGTCGTGCCTTCACCGAGGCTCTGCGAGTTCGCCTTGATCCGGAAGCCGAAATGGCACGCGACCAGCGCGATCAGCATGCCGAACACGACGCCCTTGCCGACGCCGATGTACAGGTTCGCGATCGGCACGACGCCCGGCAGCGAGCGCACGAAATAGTTGACGTCGATCCCGAGCACGAGCTTCGCGGCGAGCGCGCCGCCCGTCAGCGCGATGATGTTGGTCCACATCACGAGCAGCGGCATGGCGATGCCGAGCGCGAGCACGCGCGGCAGGATCAGCCGCAGCCCGTGCGGGATGCCCATCACGCGCATCGCGTCGAGCTCCTCGGTCACGCGCATCACGCCGATCTGCGCGGTGATCGCCGAGCCCGAGCGGCCCGCGACGAGGATCGCCGACAGCACCGGGCCGAGCTCTCGGATCACCGACAGTCCGAGGATGTTCACGATGTAGCGGTTCGCGCCGAACATCTGCAGCTGCTGCGCGGACAGGTAGCTGAGCACGATGCCGATCAGGAACGCGACGAGCGCGGTGATCGGCAGCGCCTGCGCGCCCGCGCTGTAGATGTTCGCCGAGGTTTCCTTCCACGGCATCGTCTTCGGGCGGCGCAGCACCGACAGCGCATCGAGGATCACGCGGCCGAACATCGCGATGCCGCCCTGAAGATGCTCGCCGAACGCGAAGATCGCCAGGCCGAGCCGCGTGACGGGACCGAAGCGCACGACGCGTTCCGGCGCCTCGCGCTCGCTGTCGAGCCGCTCGATGCGCTCGAAGATCGTGCGCTGCGTGGCGCTCAGCGCGACGCCGGCCGGCAGCTTGCGGCCCCACACGCGCCACAGCGCCTGCCCGCCGACGTGATCGAGCCGCTCGATGCCGGACAGATCCCATTCGCTCACGCGCCCGGTGGCGATGCTCGCGACGCGGCGTGCGACCGCGCCGCGATTGCGCGCGAGCGCGAGCGCGGTCCACTGGCCGTAGAGGCGCACCGTCTGGCCCTGGCCGCCGGCGTCGACCGACAGGCCGGGAGGAGTCTCGAAGTCCAAGGGCAGGTTGTTTGCAAAAGGATGACAGCGGCCATTGTAGCGAACCGCCCGGCGCCGCGACGTGAGGATTTCGGTGCGGGCGCGGGGCTCGGGGCTCGGGGCGCGCAGCCGCGGGCGCCGGGCCGGGGAGGCTGGGCTGGGCCGGGCCTGCCCGCTGCCGCCCGCGTCGGCCCGCCGCCGACATCGCGACCTTTCATTCTTCCGTCACGTTTCCTTTCGATACTCTCACGCGCCGCACCTCAGGCCGTCGGCGCCCCGCGCCGCCATTCGTGCGTACCTCGCGTTTCATAAAACAGAACACCGAACAGGACAACCGATGCGTTTCCCCCCGCTTTCCCGCCGGCACGTACCGGCCGCCGCCGCGCTCGCCAGCCTCGCCTTCGCCCTCGCCGGCTGCGGCGGCGACGACGTCACCGCCACGCAGCCGTCGCAGCCGCAGGCCCAGGCGCCCGTCGGCACGACGGCCACGCTCGCGCTGCTGGAGACGACCGACCTGCACACCAACGTGCTGTCGTATGACTATTTCAAGCTCGCCGCCGACAATTCGCTCGGCTTCGAGCGCGTGTCGACGCTGATCGCGCAGGCGCGCAAGCAGTATCCGAACACGCTGCTGCTCGACAACGGCGACACGATCCAGGGCACCGCACTGTCGGACTACCAGGCGCTCGTGAAGCCGGTCGGCTGCGACCAGACGCTCGCGATCTACAAGGTGATGAACGCCGCGAAGTTCGACGGCGGCGGGATCGGCAACCACGAATTCAACTACGGGCTGCCGTACCTGTCGCAGGTGACCGGCAACACGTTCGAGATCGACGGCCTGCCGGCGCCGGCCCAGCAGAAGAAGTGCGCGGGCCCGAACTTCCCGCAAGTGCTCGCGAACGTGATCAGCGCGAAGACCAACGCGCCGCTGTTCACGCCGTACACGATCCTGACCCGCACGGTGACGGCGACGACGCCGGACGGCAAGACCGTCAGCGCGCCCTTGAAGATCGGCATCATCGGCTTCACGCCGCCCGCGATCATGAACTGGGACAAGCGCTGGCTCGACGGCAAGGTCTACACGACGGGCCTGAAGGAAGCGGCCGAGAAGTACATTCCGGAAATGCGCGCGAAGGGCGCCGATCTCGTCGTCGCGATCTCGCACGGCGGCCTCGACAATTCCGCGTACTCGCCGACGATGGAAAACGGCAGCTGGTGGCTGTCGAAGGTGAGCGGCATCGACGCGATGCTGATCGGCCACTCGCACCAGGTGTTCCCGGACGCGAACAGCACCGTGTCGCAGTTCAACCTGCCGGGCGTCGACAAGGTCAAGGGCACCGTCAACGGCGTGCCGACCGTGATGGCCAACTACTGGGGCAAGCACCTCGGCGTGATCAAGCTCGGCCTGAAGTTCGACGGCAAGACGTGGAGCGTCGACAAGTCGCAGACGACCGTCGAGGCGCGGCCGATCCAGAACGCCGACAAGAGCTATGTGGCGGTCGATCCGTCGGTGTCCGCCGCGATCGCGGCCGAACACCAGGCGACGATCGACTACGTGAAGACGCCGATCGGCTCGACCGACTACCGGATGAACTCGTACTTCGCGGATGTCGGCGATCCGGGCGCGATCCAGATCGTCAACGAGGCGCAGGCCGACTACGTGAAGACCTACGTGCAGGCGAACCTGCCGCAGTACGCGTCGCTGCCGGTGCTGTCGGTCAGCGCGCCGTTCAAGAGCGGCTTCGGCGGCGGCACCGACTACACGGACGTCGCGCCGGGCGCGCTCGCGATCAACAACGCGGCCGACCTGTACCTGTACCCGAACACCGTGTACGCGGTGAAGGTGAGCGGCGCCGACGTGAAGAACTGGCTCGAGACGGCCGCCAAGCGCTTCAACCGGATCGACCCGACCAAGGCGACCGTGCAGCCGCTCGTCAGCACGTTCCCCGGCTACAACTTCGACATGTTCACGTCGGCCGATCTCGCGTATGAAATCGACGTCACGCAGCCGCTCGGCAGCCGCATCAGGAACCTGACGTACAAGGGCGCGCCGATCGACCCGAACGCGCAGTTCATCGTCGCGACCAACAACTACCGCGCGAGCGGCGGCGGCAACTTCCCCGGCCTCGACGGCAGCAAGACGATCTTCGCGTCGCCCGACGCGAACCGCGACGTGCTGATCGCATTCATCAAGAAACGCGGCGCGATCACGCGCACGGCGGACGGCGCGCAGCGCAGCTGGCGCTTCACGAAGCTCGCGAGCTCGGTCGCGCACGTCCAGTTCGCGTCCGCGCCGAACCGTCTCGGCGACGCGGCGGCGGCCGGCCTGGCCGGCATCACGCAGGTCGCGGCCGACGACGGCTCGGGCAAGAACCTCGCCACCTACGAGATCGACCTGACCCAATGAGACACGCGATGCAACCGATCCGGACGATGCGGCCGGCCGAAACCGGCCTCGCCGCTGCCGCGCGGCGCGTGCTGCGCGCGAAACTCCCGCCGGCCGCGCTGCTCGCGGCGGCGGCCGTGACCGTCGCCGCCGTCGTCGCGACGACCGGCCTGCGCGGCGCCGGCCCCGCGCCGAGCGCCGCGCAGCTCGACGAGTGGCAGGCGATGGTCACGCAGGCCACCGAGCCGCACGCGCTGGCGCAGTTGCGCACGCTCGCGCGCCGCGGCTCGGGCGCCGCGCAGGCGGCGCTCGGCATCGCGCTCGTCGATGCGCACGAACCGGGGCTGCGCGACGAAGGGCGCGGCTGGCTGGAAACGGCCGCGACGGCCGACGGCAAGGCCGACGCGCCGGCCGCACGGCGCGCCCAGCTCGCGCTCGGCAAGGCGCTGCTGCTCGGCAGCAACGACATCCCGAAAGACTATGCACGCGCCCGCGCGCTGCTCGGCGCGGCGGCCGGACAGGGCGACCCGGCCGCCGCGTATTACCTCGGGCTGATCTATCGCAGCGGTTACGGCGTCGCCGCCGATCCCGTGCAGGCCGCGCACTGGTTCGAGGTCGCGTCGCAAGCCGACATCCCGGCCGCGGACTTCATGCTCGCGAACGCGTATCGCGACGGCAGCGGCGTGCCGCGCGACGACGCGCGCGCACTGGCGCTGTATCGCCGGGCCGCCGAGCACGAGCTGCCGGAGGCCGTGCAGACGCTCGCGATGGCCTATCGCAACGGCGAGCTCGGGCTCAAGCCCGACGCGGACGCGTTCCACGCGCAGTGGATCGAGACCGCGCACGCGCTGAAGCATCCGGTCGTCGCGCCGTGACGGCCGTTCGGCCGGGACGCGCGCGAGCGTGACCTGGCCGGACAGCCGTGGTTGCGACACGCACCACGCGCGCCTCGACCCCGCGCATCGATCGTCCGGAAACGGCATCGATCGCGGGGTGTCGATTCGAACGCGCCCGCCGATGCGCGCGCGGCAATGCCTTAACATGCAGCCTCACAACAAAACCTGAGAGAACTGCATCATGTCCAATCGCCTGTCGCGGCTTCGCGCCGTCCTCGGCGTGGCCGTCATTTCGGTCACGGCCGCCCCGCTCGCCGCACTCGCCGCACCGCCCGCCCACTACGACATCTTCAACGCCGCACTCTGCAAGCCGCCGTTCACGTCGGACCTGATGGACTCGATCTACAACACCGCGAAGGCGGCCGATCCGAAGCCGGACCAGTCGATGCTGGGCGCCGCGGTCTATCGCCTGCCCGAGCCGATCCGCCGCGACGGCTTCACGACGCAGCACGTGGTGTTCGTCAGTACCGGCATCGGCGTGCTCGTCGACGGCGAAGTCGCCGGCCAGCTCGCCGAGCGCTACCAGCTCACACGCGAGACGGGCCACATGCTGGGCGCGTCGTCCGTCGGCTATTCGCGCCGGCTGACCGTCCGCGGCCCGGGCGGCGCGCTGATCCTCGTATCGGCCCGCCAGGGCCCGGCGCTGAAGGGCAAGACGCTGCTGGCCTGCGAAATGACGTCCGAAGAGGACATCAAGGCGCTGGAGGGGATGGAACAGCATTAAGCCGCGGGGCGGCGGCCCGCCGCCCCGCAGGTTGCGCGCGCCGTCCGGCGCGCGCCAACGCCCCCTGTCGCTACAATAGGCGCCATGAACGCCCCCACCTCCTCCGACACGCCCGAATCCGGCGACGCGCACATCGCGCGCAACCGGCTCGAGGCCCATCTGGACGCCGCGCCGCGCGCGTGGCCGCTCGACATCGTCGCCGCCACCGGCTCGACCAACGCCGACGTCGCGACGCGGCTCAAGGCGCTGCCGCGCAACGCAAAGGCTCTGCCCGCACCGCTCGTGCGCGTCGCATTCGAGCAGACGGCCGGCCGCGGCCGGCAAGGCCGCCCGTGGTTCGCACAGCCCGGCAATGCGCTGCTGTGTTCGGTCGGCTGCATCGTGCCGCGCCCCGTCGACGCGCTCGGCGGCCTCAGCATCGCGATCGGCGTCGCGCTCGCCGAAGGGCTGGCCGCGCTGCCGCTCGACGCCGGCTCGCGCGTCGCGCTCAAATGGCCGAACGACCTGCTGCTGACGACCACCGGCGACGGCGCGCCGCGCATCGTCGGCAAGCTCGCCGGGATCCTGATCGAAACCGTCTGGACCACCGCCGACGCCACCGCCGTCGTGATCGGCTTCGGCATCAACGTGCGCGGCGCGGACGCCGTCGCCGCGCAGGTCGATGCGCTGCGTGCGCGCGAAGCGACGCTCGCGAGCGGGCTGCCGCCGGCCGCGCTGTCGATCGCGTGCGCATCGGCCAACCTCACCGACACGCTCGCCGCATCGCTGAACGCGCTCACGCCCGCACTCGCGCAGTTCGGCACCGACGGCCTCGCGCCGTTCCTGCCGCGCTGGCATGCGCTGCACGCGTACGCGGGCCGCGAAGTCGTGCTGCTCGAACAGGGCGTCGAACGCGCACGCGGCATCGCAACGGGCATCGATGCGACCGGGCAGTTGCTGCTCGACACACCGAGCGGCGTGCAGACGATCGCGGCCGGCGACGTGTCGCTGCGCGAAGCGCAATGAGCGAGCCGCACCTGCTGATCGACGCCGGCAACAGCCGGATCAAGTGGGCGCTCGCCGACGCGCAGCGCACGCTCGTCGAGACGGGCGCGTTCGGCCACACGCGCGACGGCGGCGCCGACCCCGACTGGTCGCACCTGCCGCAGCCGCGCGGCGCCTGGATCTCGAACGTCGCGGGCGCCGACGTGGCCGCACGGCTCGACGCGCTGCTCGACGCGCGCTGGCCGGGCCTGCCGCGCACGACGATCCGCTCGCGGCCCGTGCAATGCGGCGTGACGAACGGCTATACGACGCCGGGACAGCTCGGCAGCGACCGCTGGGCCGGCCTGATCGGCGCACACGCGGCGTTTCCGGGCGAGCATCTGCTGATCGCGACGTTCGGCACCGCGACGACGCTCGAGGCGCTGCGCGCAGACGGCCGCTTCACGGGCGGGCTGATCGCACCGGGCTGGGCGCTGATGATGCGCGCGCTCGGCACGCACACCGCGCAGTTGCCGACGCTGACCACCGACATCGCGAGCGGCCTGCTCGCGGGCGCGCAGGCCGACCCGTTCCAGGTCGACACGCCGCGCTCGCTGTCGGCCGGCTGCCTGTATGCGCAGGCCGGACTGATCGAACGCGCATGGCGCGACCTTGCCGAAGCGTGGCAGGCACCCGTGCGGCTCGTGCTGGCCGGCGGCGCGGCGGACGACGTCGCGCGTGCGCTGACGGTCCCGCATACGCGGCACGATGGGCTGATCCTGTCCGGGCTCGCGCTGATTGCGGCGGAAGCCGCGCAGGATTGACGAAAGAGACGCCGGCATCGCGCCGGTGCACGGCGACGCGGGTCCGGACGGACACGCGGCATGCTGACGAAGCAGTGCGCGCGGGGCGGCGGCAACCGCCCGCGCAATCGATCGGCGGAAGCCATGAAAAAGCCGGCCATGCGGCCGGCTCGACTGAATGACGTGAACGACGTCGATGACGACAAGGAGTTTCGACGATGCTGCGCTGGCTGATCGCTGTTCTCTTTCTCGCCAACATGCTCGCGTTCGTGGTGGCGCGCGGCGTGTTCGGGCCGCTGCCGTCGGCCGGCCCGCGCGAACCCGGCGTGCTGTTGCGGCAGGTACGGCCCGATGCGCTGCACGTGACGCCGCTCGCGCAGGCGACCGACCAGCCCGTCATCGGCGGCCCGATCGCGCCACCGGCCGTCATGACTGCACCGCTCGCGGCGTCCGCGCCCTGACGGCGCCGGTCCGCGCTCAGGACTGCTGCGCGCGCACCTTCTTCAGCAACGCAGTGGTCGAGCGGTCGTGCTCGAACGGAATCGCCAGCGCGCGGCCGCCCCAGCCGCGCACGAGCGCCGATTCCGGCAGCGCATCCATGTCGTAGTCGCCGCCCTTCACGAGGATGTCCGGACGCACGGCCTCGATCAGCGACACCGGCGTCTTTTCCCCGAACGTCACGACCCAGTCGACGCTTTCCAGCGCCGCGAGCAGTGCCGCGCGGTCTTCTTCGCGGTTGATCGGCCGGTCGTCGCCCTTGCCGAGCATGCGCACCGACGCATCGCTGTTCACGCCGACGATCAGGCACGCACCGAGCGCTTTCGCATCGGCGAGATACGTGACGTGGCCGCGGTGCAGGATGTCGAATACGCCGTTGGTGAACACGACGGGCGACGGCAGCGACGCGCGCAGCGCGACGAGGGCATCACGGGTGATCAGCTTGCGTTCGAAGGTAGCGGACATGGTGAAGGTCGGACGGAATGAACGACGGCGCATGCGACGGCGGCGCCAGTTAAAAAGCCCGCCGGGCTGGCCAGGCGGGCTTCATGCAACGGATACGACACGGCGCCACACGGCCGGCGCGATTCACGCCGGCGGCGGCACCTGCCGGCCTCAGGCCGGTTGCGCAGCCGACGACGGGCCGCTTTCGGCCTGCAGGCGGCCGGTGACTTCCTTGCGGTAGCGGTTCAGTTCCTGCGCGGTCGCGAACGTGCGCTCGAACAGGATCGACAGGTTGTGCAGGATGCGCTCGACGACCTTCTTTTCCCACTCGCCGTCGAAACGGATCTGCTCGTCGAGCCAGCGCTCGAGCCACTCCGGATCGGGCAGGCGCGACTGCACGGTGTCGCGCGGGAACAGCGCCTGGTTCACGTGCAGGTTGGTCGGGTGCAGCGGCTTCTCGGTGCGGCGCGCCGACGCCATCAGCACGCCGATCTTCGCGAATGCGGCACGCGCGACGTCGCCGCAGTTGTTCAGCGCCTTCTTCATGTAGCGCAGGTACGCGCCGCCATGACGTGCCTCATCGCGCGAGATCGTTTCGTAGATCTGCTTGATGACGGGCTCGGTGTGCCAGTCGGCCGCGCAGCGATACCAGTGGTTCAGGCGGATCTCGCCGCAGAAGTGCAGCATCAGCGTCTCGAGCGGCGGCGCCGGGTCGAACTGGAAGCGCACCGCGTGCAGTTCCTCTTCGGTCGGCACCATTTCCGGCTTGAAGCGGCGCAGGTATTCCATCAGCACGAGCGAATGCTTCTGCTCTTCGAAGAACCACACGCTCATGAACGCGGAAAAGTCGCTGTCGTGCTGGTTGTCGCGCAGGAACATTTCGGTCGCGGGCAGCGCCGACCATTCGGTGATCGCGTTCATCTTGATCGTCTTCGCCTGCTCGTCGGTGAGCAGCGAAGCGTCGAACTTGTCCCACGGAATGTCCTTCTCCATGTCCCAGCGGACGGCTTCGAGCGACCTGTAAAGTTCCGGATAAAGCATCGTGTTCATGATGGTCCCACCCCTGTTCTGCGCAATGCGACTTCTCTAAACGTGACTGTTGCCGCGCAAGCACGCCCAAGCGCGCTTTTTGCAGCCAAGACTCTAATTTTACGCGGGAAACCGACCGGCCGGACGCTGATTCCTCGTCCGGCGGCCGGGCGGCCGCGTGCCGCCGTTGGGCATGCCGCAGCCCCGCCCCGTTCGGACGGAGCCGGCCGCGCTTGCCTGAGTTGGGGGCCGGCGCTGGCCGGCTCGTTGGCGCGCCCGTCCCCTGCCCCAGGCGGGTTCCCCGGAGGGCCCCGTGCGGATGCCGGATCGGCGGGCTGCTCGATATGGTGTATACGGCGGCGGCCATGATAGCACGCGTGCATGACGGTTCCGAGACGCCCGCCCGGTCGCACGCCGCCAATCGCGGTGCGGCGATCGGTCGCGGGCGACCGTCGCGAAAACGCAACCTTACATTAGCTTGCACGTGTCAGACCCGTATTTCGCCGGCGGCGAGACCGTCTTCCGGCGGCGTGCCGGCCGCCGGCGCACTGCCGCCGGCCGCCTGCGCGATCCATCCGGCCAGCGTGTCACGCTGCGCGCGCCCGTCGACGTAGCCGAGCTCGATCAGTTCACGTGTGAACGCCTCCTCGAACAGCAGATAGCTCGCGAACGACGCGCCGGCCGGCTGGCTGCCGCCGATCGCGCCGAGCAGCCCGCGCATCGTGGCCGGCATCTGCTTCAGGTGTTTCGCGGCGATCAGCTCGATGCGCTCGGACGGCGCGATCGCGAGCACATCGACGTGCCGCCAGCCGCTGTCGAGCTCGACCTGGTGCGGCAGGTGCTCGATCATCCGGTTGATGTGCTCGATGCGTTCGATGTCCGAGCCGATCGAGTCGAGGAACACGCTCGCGAGCACCTGCTGGCCGATCTGCGCGAGCGTCGGGTAGCCGCGCACCAGCCCGGCGCCGTTCGCGGCGGGGATCTCGGGCCGCGGGTCGGCCGCGCCGACGACGACGATCCGGTCCGCACCGAAGTGGATGGCCGGCGACAGCGGCGCGATCTGCCGGATCGAACCGTCGCCGAAGTATTCGATCTGCCCGTCGAGCACGAGCGGCACGGCCGGGAACACGAACGGAATGGCCGACGACGCGAGCAGGTGCGACGCCGACAGGTCGACGAGCCGCGCGGTGCGCTGCGCGCGTCGCCATGCCTGGATCGGCTGCGCCGCCTGGTAGAACGTCAGGTGCCGGCCGCTCGAATAGCTGAGCGCGGTGATCGACAGCGCATGCAGCAGGCGCGCCTCGAGCATCTGCTCGATCCGGTGGAAGCTCAGCTCGCGCTGCAGCAGGTGCGCGAGCGGCGCGTTGTCGAGCAGCCCGCGCGGCGAGCGGCGGGCGGCCCAGCCGAACGTCATGGTCGCGAGCCAGCGCGCGCCGGCGCCCGCGATGCCGAGCCAGTCGGTGCGATACACGTAATCGGCACGCAATGGCTCCCAGAATTCGAGCAGGCGCCGCACGCCGTGGGAAAAGTCGTCCGCGTGGCTCGCGATCGACGTCGCGTTGATCGCACCTGCCGACGAGCCGCACACGACCGCGAACGGCAGCGTGTGCCGCTGCGGATCGGCTTCGCGCGCGATTTCGGCCAGCGCCTTCAGCACGCCGACCTGATAGGCGGCACGTGCGCCGCCTCCCATCAGAACGAGCGCGAGCCGCATGATCGACCTGCTACCTGCGCCGCGTCACGTCGAGCGCTTCGGCGGACGCGTTTCGGGCGACGAAGCGGCGGCTGCGCGCGCGGCGGCGGAGCCGGACGGCTTCGCGCGCTTCGCTGCCGGCTTGCGCGGCGCGGCGGCGGCCGGTGCCGGCTTCGCGGCCGGCTCCGGTGCGGCAGCCGCGTCCGGCTGCGCGTCGCCGGGCGCGGCGGGCTGCATGCCCGGCTGCGCCATCGCGAGGCTCGCGAGCTGGTTGAACTGCGACTGCAGCAGGTTCCACCAGCCGGACGGATCGAACGCCTGCCCTGCGGCGTCGCCGGCCGGCGCATCGGCGGCATCCGGCGCCGGCGCTGCATCGCCGGACGGCGCCGCCTTCGCCGCCTGCGCGGCTGCCACGGCCGCGTCCTCGGCCGCCGACATCGAGCTTTGCGCGAACGCGCCGAACGCACGCAGCGTCGCGAGCGTCGCGCGCTGCACCTCGAGCGCCTGGATCGCGGACTGCAGCATCCCGAGGTTGAGCTTCAGCCACTGCTCGACCGCGCGCAGATCGGTGATCCGCTTGTCGAGCTCCTCGACGCTCGTGAGCGGCGCCATCATGTCGGACATGCTCGACAGCGACGGCGGCAGCCCTGGCGTGGCGCCCGGAAACGACGCCATCCCGCCGAACGGCGACATCCGCATCATGTCCCACATGCGGTCCATCATGTCGGCGGGCTTGAAGCCGGCAAAGCCGGCGAAAGGGTTGGCGCCGGAGGCATCGGTCGTCATACGGGCATCCTGGTTGACTGGGGGAGCGAGGCGGCCGCCATGCGTCGCGCAGCCGCGCGTGGTTCGATCATAGCGCGCGTCAGAACGGTGCGTCGCCGGGGAACGCGGGCGGGCGCCGCTCGCGCAGCGAACGGATGCCTTCCTGCACGTCGGGCCCCGAGAAGCCCATGAATTCGAGCGCGAGCGACGTATCGAAGGCCGGCCCGGCCGAGCGCAGCCAGTTGTTCAGCGCGTACTTGGTCCAGCGGATCGCCGACTGCGAACCGTGCGCGAGCCGCTCGGCCACTTCGTACGCCTTCGGCAGCAGGTCGGCCGGCTCGACCGCGAGCGAGACCAGCCCGATCCGCTCGGCCTCCTCACCGCTCACGGGCTCGCACAGCAGCAGGTAGTACTTCGCCTTCGCCATCCCGCACAGCAGCGGCCACACGATCGCCGCGTGGTCGCCGGCCGCGACGCCGAGCCGCGTATGGCCGTCGATGATGCGCGCATCCTTCGCGGCGATCGAGATGTCGGCGAGCAGCCCGGCGACGAGCCCCGCACCGACGGCCGGGCCATGCATCGCCGACACGATCGGCTTGCTGCAGTTGATCACGTTGTAGACGAGGTCGCGCGCCTCGCGCCACACGCGGGCGCGCACGTCGAAGTCGTTCGCCATGTCCTCGACGAGCGCGAGATCGCCGCCCGCCGAAAAGCCCTTGCCTTCGCCGCGGATCACCGCGACGCGCGTGTCGGGATCGCGATCGACGTCGCGCCAGATGTCGGCGAGCTCGCGATGCATGCGCGCGTTCGCGGTCGCGAGGCCGCTGCGGTTCGCGCCCTCGCCGCTCATCACGATGTCGAGCACGCCGTGGTCGCGGCGCGTCACCTTCAGTGCTTCGTAACCGCCGTACGCGGCGAGATCGGCCATGTGCCGCTCCTTGTTCGAGGCTCTTGAATCGAGTGTAGCCAAGCCTGCGCGGTCAAACATCGGGCGAAACCCGGCGCGCGGGCCGGAGCCGGGTTTCGCGGTATGTGACGCCCCCGCGCGGCTTACGCCGTGCCGTCGGGCGGGGCGACCGACTGCTCGATCGCGCCGAAGATCGACTTGCCGGCCGCGTCGAACATCTCGATGCGCACGGTGTCGCCGTAGCGCATGAACCCGGTCTGCGGCGCGCCGTGCTCGATCGTCTCGAGGCAGCGCTTCTCGGCGATGCAGCAGTAGCCGCGCTTCGCGTCCTTGTTCGACACGGTGCCGGAACCGACGATCGAGCCGGCACGCAGGTTGCGCGTCTTCGCGGCGTGCGCGACCAGCTGGCCGAAGTGGAACACCATGTCGGTGCCCGCATCGGGCTGGCCGACCTTCTTGCCGTTCCAGTGGACGATCATCGGCCGGTGCACGCGGCCTTCGCGCCATTCGTCGCCGAGCTCGTCGGGCGTCACGGCGACCGGCGCGAACGCGGTGGCCGGCTTGCTCTGGAAGAAGCCGAAACCCTTCGCGAGCTCGGCCGGAATCAGGTTGCGCAGCGACACGTCGTTCACGAGCGTGACGAGGCGCACGGCCTTCAGCGCGGCGTCGGGCGAGGTGCTCATCGGCACGTCGCCGGTGATCACCGCGATTTCCGCCTCGAAATCGATGCCCCATTCCTCCGACGGGCACACGACGTCGTCGCGCGGCCCCAGGAAATCGTCGCTGCCGCCCTGGTACATCAGCGGATCGGTCCAGAACTCGGGCGGCATCTCGGCGCCGCGCGCGCGGCGTACCAGCTCGACGTGGTTCACGTAGGCGGAGCCGTCGGCCCACTGGAACGCGCGCGGCAACGGCGCCATGCAGTTGGCCGGATCGAACGCGAACGTGTTGCGCGCGCGGCCGTGGTTCAGCGCGTCGTACAGGTCGCGCAGCTGCGGTGCGTAGAACGCCCAGTCGTCGAGGACGCGCTGCAGCGTCGGCGCGATCGCGTCGGCGATCGCCGCGGTGTGCAGGTCGCGCGACACGACGATCAGCTGGCCGTCGCGCGTGCCGTCCTTCAGCGAAGCAAGTTTCATAAGGGGGACTCTGCCGTTGTAGTGACGATGGAGGGAATCTATTTTACGATGGTGAATCCATGCGGCGCGCGACGATCGCGCCTGCCGTTTTCACCCCCGTTTGCACCCCGATTCCTGCCGCATTTTCGCGCACCCGCTGCCCATGTCCGCCAACCTGCTTCCCGACGACGATCTCGCCGACTCCGACACCGACGACGCCGCTTCCGGCGAGCACGGCGAGAAGGTCCGTTCCGGCATCCAGTCGATCGAGGTCGGCTTCCGCCTGCTCGACGTGCTGACGAGCGAGCCGCGCGCGATGATGCTGCGCGATCTCGCGCAGCGCGCGGGCATGAGTCCTGCGAAGGCGCACCGCTACCTCGTCAGCTTCTCGCGGCTCGGCGTCGTGTCGCAAGACCCCGTCTCCGGGCGCTACGAACTCGGCGGCTTCGCGTTGCAGATGGGGCTCGCGCGGCTCGCGCGCGTCGACGGCGTGAAGCTCGCGCGGATCGCGCTGACCGAATTCCGCGACCGCCTCGACCAGACGGTCGGCATCGCGGTGTGGGGCAACCAGGGGCCGACGATCGTGCACTGGATGGAATCGAGCCATCCGGCGAAGGCGTCGCTGAAGCTCGGCGACGTGATGCCGCTGCTCGGCTCGGCAACCGGCCTGCTGTTCGCCGCGTACCTGCCGCGCAGCAAGACCGCCGCGATGCTCGAGCGCGAACTCGCCGATACGCGCCGCTCGCCGCACCACGGCGGCCCGCGCACGCTCGACGAAGTCGACGCGGTGCTGGCCGACGTGCGCCGGCACGAGGCCGCGCGCGTCGAAGGGATGCTGCTTCCGACGATCCACGCGTTCTGCATGCCGGTGTTCGACGCGGTCGGCGAACTCGCGCTCGCGATCGTCGCGCTCGGCCAGGAAGGCTCGTTCGACATCGCGTGGGGCGGCGAGATCGACACCGCGCTGCGCGCATGCGCGCAAAAACTGTCTTACGAACTCGGCTATAGTCCCGACGCACGCGACGCCTGACGCACCGGATTCATCCCGCGTCACGCGGCGCGAACGCGCGGCGCATCCGACGGTCCGATTCCTGTGACGCGCCGTGCGCCCGACGTCACGCGACCGCCCCGATCCTGTTCCGATGCCCATGCCGCCTGCCGACATCCGCCCGAGCCATGCCCTGCCCCGCCGCTGGCTGCGCGTGGGCGTCGCGCTCGTCGTCGTGCTGGTGCTGCACGCGCTTGCGGCGTTCTGGCTGATGCGCAACCGCGATGCGTTCACGCCGCCGCCCGCCGAGATCCCCGTGCAGATCGAGCTGCTGAAAGCGGAACCGATCGAGCGCCAGCCCGCGCCGCCGCCCCCCAAGCCGGCCGAGCATCCGGCCGCGCCAGCGCCCGCGGCACCCAAGGCCGCCGCGCCGAAGCCCGCGCCGTCGCCCGAACCGGTCCTCACGTCGACGCAAACTGCCGAGCACGGCGAACCGCCGGCTGCCGTATCCGCCGCGAGCGGCGCATCGGCCGCATCGGGTGCATCGGCCGCATCGGGTGCATCGGCCGCATCGGGTGCATCGGGTGCATCGGGGGCGAACGCCGCATCGGCCGCCGGCGGCGCCGCAACGCCAGGCCCCGCGACGAATGGCGTGAAGTTCGCCGCGCCGCCGTCCGGCGACTTGCAGTACGACACGTTCTACAACGGGATGCAGAACATGATCGGCACGATCCGCTGGCGCACCGACGGGCATACGTACGACCTGTCGGTGTCGATGCCCGTGCCGTTCGTCGGCCCGTTCACCTATCGCAGCGAGGGCCGCATCGACGCATTCGGCGTCGCGCCCGACCGTTATGTCGAGAAGCGCGGCAAGCGGCCGGAAGACATCGCGATCTTCAACCGCGAGATCCGGCAGGTCGTGTTCACGCGCACGCCGAACAACGCGCCGCTGCCCGACGGCGTGCAGGACCGCTTCAGCATGCTGATGCAGCTGTCGGGGCTCGTGCGCGGCAATCCGTCCGCGTACAAGCCGGGCGTCACGCAGCAGTTCTTCGTGATCGACAACAACAGCGGCGAGAACTGGCCGATCGCCGTGATCGGCGACGAGCAGGTGCAGACGCAGGCCGGCATCGTCGACGCGCGGCACTTCATGCGCCTGCCGCGCCGCGACGGCGACACGCGCCGCATCGACATGTGGCTCGCGCCGTCGCTCGGCTGGCTGCCCGCGCGGCTGATGCAGACCGAGCCGAACGGCGCGCAGATCGAGCTGGTGTGGCATGGCCGCCTCTCGGCACCGAACGTGCCGGCCGACGCCGCGCCTGCAGGCGGCGCAACGAACGCGCCTGCGGGCACACCGGCGCCCGATGCGCCGGCCGCACCGGCCGCGGAACCGGCACAACCCGCGCCGCCGGCCGCCGTGCAACCTTCCGCACAACCGCCCGCGCAACCGGCTGCACCGCCGGCATCTTCGACTGTCACACAGTGAACTCGCGCGTGAACGCGCACGATTCGGCAATTTCGACCGATTACAGATTTCCGTGAAATGGCCGATGACACTCTTTAACAACTATTTCCGTCCACCGGCAGACAATGGGAAACGTTTCATAGACATCGGCTTCTAACCGATACACCCCACGCGAACGGGAACGGGGTGTGCAGCGCAAGCCCCTTGAAACCGGCAAGGCTTGCCCCACCTAGGGGACAACAAGGCCAGATGCCACTGCGAAGAGGAGTGCCGCCATGCAAATGATCTACAACAGCCCCAACTACTGCGTCGTCGAATTTGCGCCGCAGGCCGGCCATCACCTGATGAATGCCGGCGGATACGAAATCGTCGACAAGAATGCGCAGCGCGAAATCTTCATCGATGGCGAACTTGCCGAGCGATTCCGCGCACACGTGAAGCAGCTGATCGAGGATGAACCGTCGCTCGACGAAGTCGACGAATTCCTCGGACAATTCGACAGCCTGATGATGATGCCCGTCGTGCTGCACTGACGACTCGCGGCCCGGCGCGTCATGCGGCCGGGCCATTCGCCGCGCATCGATGCGGCGCCGCGTGCACTCCGATCCTGCCCCCGTCCGGCTCGCCGGCGGGGGCTTTCCTTTGGCGGGCCGTCCGGCCCGCGCGGCGAGGGCCGACGACCGCTTGACGCACCGGCTACAATGACGGTTTTCCCGTCTTCGCCGATCTTCCGCCCATGTCTGCGACTCCTCTCGCCGCTTCCGCCCCGCTCGACGCGCGCTACACGCGCGGCGCCGCCCTGCCCGCGCTGCTGAAATCGCGCATCCTGATCCTCGACGGTGCGATGGGCACGATGATCCAGCGCTACAAGCTCGACGAAGCCGCGTATCGCGGCGAGCGCTTCAAGGATTTCCCGCGCGACATCAAGGGCAACAACGAGCTGCTGTCGCTCACGCAGCCGCAGATCATCCGCGAGATCCACGACCAGTACTTCGCGGCCGGCGCCGACATCGTCGAGACCAACACGTTCGGCGCGACGACCGTCGCGCAGGCCGACTACGGGATGGAAGATCTCGTCGTCGAGATGAACGTCGAATCGGCGAAGCTCGCCCGCGAATCGGCCGCGAAATACGCGACGCCGGACAAGCCGCGCTTCGTCGCGGGCGCGATCGGGCCGACGCCGAAGACGGCCAGCATCTCGCCGGACGTCAACGATCCGGGCGCGCGCAACGTCACGTTCGACGAACTGCGCACGTCGTACTACCAGCAGGCGAAGGCGCTGCTCGACGGCGGCGTCGACCTGTTCCTCGTCGAGACGATCTTCGACACGCTGAACGCGAAGGCCGCGCTGTTCGCGCTCGACGAGCTGTTCGAGGACACCGGCGAGCGCCTGCCGATCATGATCTCGGGCACCGTCACCGATGCGTCGGGCCGGATCCTGTCGGGCCAGACGGTCGAGGCGTTCTGGAATTCGCTGCGTCACGCGAAGCCGCTCACGTTCGGCCTGAACTGCGCGCTCGGCGCGGCGCTGATGCGCCCGTACATCGCCGAGCTCGCGAAGCTGTGCGACACCTACGTGTCGTGCTACCCGAACGCGGGCCTGCCGAACCCGATGAGCGACACGGGCTTCGACGAAACGCCGGACGTCACGTCGGGCCTGCTGAAGGAATTCGCGCAGGCCGGGCTCGTGAACCTCGCGGGCGGCTGCTGCGGCACGACGCCCGAACACATCGCCGAAATCGCGAAGGCGCTCGCCGACGTGAAGCCGCGCCGCTGGCCGAACCAGTACAGCGACAACGTCTGACCCGACCGCCCCACGTCCTTCATCAAAAAATTCGCACCGCCATGACCGATCACATGATGCGCCTTGCCGGCCTCGAGCCGTTCAACGTCACGCCCGGAACGCTCTTCATCAACGTCGGCGAACGCACCAACGTCACCGGCTCGAAGGCGTTCGCACGGATGATCCTCAACGGCCAGTTCGACGAGGCGCTCGCTGTCGCGCGCCAGCAGGTCGAGAACGGCGCGCAGGTGATCGACATCAACATGGACGAGGCGATGCTCGATTCGAAGGCGGCGATGGTGCGCTTCCTGAACCTGATCGCATCGGAGCCGGACATCGCGCGCGTGCCGATCATGATCGACTCGTCGAAGTGGGACGTGATCGAAGCCGGCCTCAAGTGCGTGCAGGGCAAGGCGATCGTGAACTCGATCTCGCTGAAGGAAGGCGAAGACGCGTTCCGCCACCACGCGAACCTGATCCGCCGCTACGGCGCGGCCGCCGTCGTGATGGCGTTCGACGAAACGGGCCAGGCCGATACCTATGAGCGCAAGACCGAGATCTGCAAGCGCTCGTACGATTTCCTCGTGAACGAAGTCGGCTTCCCGCCGGAAGACATCATCTTCGACCCGAACATCTTCGCGGTCGCGACGGGTATCGAGGAGCACAACAACTACGCGGTCGACTTCATCGAGGCGACCCGCTGGATCAAGCAGAACCTGCCGCACGCGAAGGTGAGCGGCGGCGTGTCGAACGTGTCGTTCTCGTTCCGCGGCAACGACCCGGTGCGCGAGGCGATCCACACCGTGTTCCTGTACCACGCGATCCAGGCCGGGATGGACATGGGCATCGTGAACGCGGGCCAGCTCGGCGTGTACGCCGATCTCGACCCCGAGCTGCGCGAGCGCGTCGAGGACGTGATCCTGAACCGCCGCGACGATTCCACCGATCGCCTGCTGGAGATCGCCGACAAGTTCAAGGCGGGCGGCGCGAAGAAGGAAGAGAACCTCGAGTGGCGCAACCAGCCGGTCGAGAAGCGGCTCTCGCACGCGCTGGTGCACGGCATCACGACCTTCATCGTCGAGGACACTGAAGAAGTGCGCGCGAAGATCGCCGCGGCCGGCGGCCGTCCGATCAACGTGATCGAAGGCCCGCTGATGGACGGGATGAACATCGTCGGCGACCTGTTCGGCCAGGGCAAGATGTTCCTGCCGCAGGTCGTGAAGTCGGCGCGCGTGATGAAGCAGGCCGTCGCGCACCTGATCCCGTTCATCGAGGAAGAAAAGCGCCTGCTCGCGGAAGCGGGCGGCGACGTGCGCGCGAAGGGCAAGATCGTCATCGCGACCGTGAAGGGCGACGTGCACGACATCGGCAAGAACATCGTGTCGGTCGTGCTCCAGTGCAACAACTTCGAAGTGGTCAACATGGGCGTGATGGTGCCGTGCAACGAGATCCTCGCGAAGGCGAAGGTCGAGGGCGCGGACATCATCGGGCTGTCGGGCCTCATCACGCCGAGCCTCGAGGAAATGGCGTACGTCGCATCCGAAATGCAGCGCGACGACTACTTCCGCGTGAAGAAGATCCCGCTGCTGATCGGCGGCGCGACGACGTCGCGCGTGCACACGGCCGTGAAGATCGCGCCGCACTACGAAGGCCCGGTCGTCTACGTGCCCGATGCGTCGCGCTCGGTGTCGGTCGCGTCGAACCTGCTGTCCGACGAAGGCGCGGCGAAGTATCTCGACGAGCTGAAGTCCGACTACGAACGCATCCGCGACCAGCACGCGAACCGCAAGGCGCAGCCGATGGTCACGCTCGCCGAGGCGCGCGCGAACAAGACGAAGGTCGACTGGGCCGGCTATACGCCGGTGAAGCCGAAGTTCATCGGCCGCCGCGTGTTCAAGAACTACGACCTGGGCGAGCTCGCGAACTACATCGACTGGGGCCCGTTCTTCCAGACCTGGGACCTCGCGGGCCCGTACCCGGCGATCCTGAACGACGAGATCGTCGGCGAATCGGCGCGGCGCGTGTTCTCGGATGCCAAGTCGATGCTCGCGCGCCTGATCCAGGGCCGCTGGCTGACCGCGAGCGGCGTGATCTCGCTGCTGCCGGCGAACACCGTCAACGACGACGACATCGAGATCTACAGCGACGAGTCGCGCTCGGAAGTGCTGCTCACGTGGCGCAACCTGCGCCAGCAAAGCGTGCGCCCGGTGGTCGACGGCGTGATGCGGCCGAACCGCTCGCTCGCCGACTTCATCGCGCCGAAGGAATCGGGCGTCGCCGACTACATCGGGATGTTCGCGGTGACGGCCGGCCTCGGTGTCGACGTGAAGGAAAAGCAGTTCGAAGCCGACCACGACGACTACAGCGCGATCATGCTGAAGGCGCTCGCCGACCGTTTCGCGGAAGCGTTCGCCGAAGCGATGCACGCACGCGTGCGCCGCGAGCTGTGGGGCTACGCGAGCGGCGAGACGCTCGACAACGACGCGTTGATCGCCGAGAAGTACGCGGGCATCCGCCCGGCACCCGGCTACCCGGCCTGCCCCGATCACCTCGTGAAGCGCGACATGTTCGACGTGCTGCATGCGGACGAGATCGGCATGAGCGTGACCGACTCGCTGGCGATGCTGCCGGCCGCGAGCGTGTCGGGCTTCTACCTCGCGCATCCGGACAGCCGCTACTTCTCGGTCGGCAAAATCGGGCAGGATCAACTCGAGGACTACGCGCGGCGCATGGCGCTGTCGCTCGACGACGCGCGCCGCGCGCTCGCACCGCAGCTCTGATCGATGCGGACGGGCGGCCGGCCGCCCGTTTGATCAGACAAAAGAAAAAGCCCGCTCGAAAGCGGGCTTTTTCCTGTCTTACTTACCTTTCGTCCAGCCAGGCAAGGAAGCTCAGAAGCCCCAGTGGACGTCGGCCTGGCCGGCCTTCGCTTCGCGCAGCATCGTGAGGAACGGCGCAACACGCTGGGCCAGGCTCGGCGGCACTTCGTGGTGCGCGTGGTCGGCTTCGTCCTCGTGGAAATGGCCGGCGTGCTCGGCGCGTTCCTGCTTCGCCTGCGCCACGGCGCCTTCCAGCTTGGCGATCGCGTGGTCCAGCTCGTCGTGCGTAATCACACCGCGCTCGCCCAGCTGCTTGCCGACGAGACCCAGCACATACACGGCGAAATCCTTCAGCACGTCGAGATCCTGTGCCGCCTTGCTCTTGAACGTAATCATGACAATTCCCTTTTCATCTTGTTGTGCCTGCGCGGCGCGGTTGGGGAACGCCGGCAGACCGGCGTCCGGCCTCGCGGACGCGGGCCGCCTGAGCGGCATATTAGCACCTGTTAAAATTCTGCGATCCCTGAAACGCGCGCTTAAAAAGCGCGCCGGCGGGCCGGCGTTTCCGGCCGCCACCAACGAAGCCTTCTACCAGCATGCTGCCAGCACACAAACAGACCCTCGAAGCCCTGCTCGCGGATAGCGTCAAGCAGGTCGCACACGCGCTGAAAGGCGCCGACGCAGCGTCCGTCGCCCCGACCATCACGCTTGAGCGCCCGAAGGTCGCCGCGCACGGCGACGTCGCGTGCAACGTCGCGATGCAGCTCGCCAAGCCGCTCGGCACGAACCCGCGCCAGCTCGCCGAGCAGATCGTCGCCGCGCTCACCGCGCAGCCGGCCGCGCAAGGCCTCGTCGAGGCCGCCGAGATCGCCGGCCCCGGCTTCATCAACCTGCGCCTGTCGGCCGCCGCGAAGCAGGCGGTGATCGCCGCCGTGTTCGACCAGGGCCGCGCATTCGGCACGTCGGATCGCGAGAAAGGCAAACAAGTGTTGCTCGAATTCGTGTCGGCGAACCCGACCGGCCCGCTGCACGTCGGCCACGGCCGCCAGGCCGCGCTCGGCGACGTGCTCGCGAACGTGATCGCGAGCCAGGGCTACGCGGTGCACCGCGAGTTCTACTACAACGACGCAGGCGTGCAGATCGGCAACCTCGCGATCTCGACGCAGGCGCGCGCACGCGGCCTGAAGCCGGGCGACGCAGGCTGGCCGGAAGCCGCGTACAACGGCGAATACATCGCCGACATCGCACGCGACTTCCTGAACGGCGAAACGGTCGCTGCGTCGGACGGCGAGCCGGTCAAGGGCACGGGCGACGTCGAGGATCTCGACGCGATCCGCAAGTTCGCGGTCACCTACCTGCGCCGCGAACAGGACATGGACCTGCAGGCGTTCGGCGTGAAGTTCGACCAGTACTACCTCGAATCGTCGCTGTACAGCGAAGGCCGCGTCGAGAAGACGGTCGACGCGCTGGTCAAGGCCGGCATGACCTACGAGCAGGACGGCGCGCTGTGGCTGCGCACGACCGACGAAGGCGACGACAAGGATCGCGTGATGCGCAAGTCGGACGGCACGTACACGTACTTCGTGCCGGACGTCGCGTACCACGTGACGAAGTGGGAGCGCGGCTTCACGAAGGTGATCAACATCCAGGGCTCGGACCACCACGGCACGATCGCGCGCGTGCGCGCCGGCCTGCAGGGGCTGCACATCGGGATTCCGAAGGGCTATCCCGACTACGTGCTGCACAAGATGGTCACCGTGATGCGCGACGGCCAGGAAGTGAAGATCTCGAAGCGCGCGGGCAGCTACGTGACGGTGCGCGACCTGATCGAATGGTCGGGCGGCGCGGCGGCGGGCCAGGAAGCGGCGCCCGACCTGATCGACGAGGCGACCATCACGCGCGGCCGCGACGCGGTGCGTTTCTTCCTGATCTCGCGCAAGGCCGATACCGAGTTCGTGTTCGACATCGACCTCGCGCTGAAACAGAACGACGAAAACCCGGTCTATTACGTCCAGTACGCGCATGCGCGGATCTGCTCGGTGCTCAACGAACTGAAGTCGCGCTACAACGTCGACGTCGCGCAGTTGCCGGGCGCCGACCTGTCGCAGCTGACGAGCGCGCAGGCGGCGTCGCTGATGCAGAAGCTGGCCGAGTACCCGGACATGCTCACGCACGCGGCGAACGAACTGGCGCCGCACGCGGTCGCGTTCTACCTGCGCGATCTCGCTGGCGAATTCCACTCGTTCTACAATGCGGAGCGCGTGCTGGTCGACGACGAAGCGCCGCGCAATGCGCGCGCCGCGCTCCTCGCCGCGACCCGGCAGGTGCTCGAGAACGGTCTGGCGGTGCTCGGCGTGTCCGCGCCCGCCAAGATGTAAGGATGCAAGCAGCCCGATCCGGGCTGTGAACGGCCGCGGCAGCGCCCGCCGCGGCTCTCACGATTCTTTTTGCAGGTGACTCAAGCAATGGCACAACCACGCCGAACTTCGAAGCAATCGAAACAAGCCGGAGGGACATTTCTTGGAATCGTGCTGGGCCTGATCGTCGGCCTCGCGATCGCAGTGGTGGTGGCGCTCTACATCACGCGTTCGCCGTCGCCGTTCGTGTCGAAGGTCGCACCGCCGCCGGCCGACAACGGCGCGAGCCAGCCTCAGCAGTTCGACCCGAACCGTGCGCTGCAGGGCAAGACGCCCGGCCAGCCGGTGCCGCAGGCCGCGCAGTCGGCGCCGCCGAACACCGCGCCCGGCCAGGCTGCGAACCAGACCCAGGGCGGCCTGCTGCCCGAGCCGCAGATCGTCGAAGTGCCGCCGTCGGCCAACGGATCGAGCGGCTCGAACAACACGGGCAGCTCGAGCAACACGACCGCGTCGAACAATACGTCGTCGGGCAACGGCGTCGCCGTCGCGCCGAAGCCGGCCGACACCACGCCGCCGCCGAAGAAGACGCAACAAGCGCAGCAACAGCAGCAAGGCGGCGAGGACGATCTCGCACGGTTCGCCGCGCAGAAGCAGGCGCAGCAGGCCGCCGCGCAAAAGCAGCAGCAACAGCAGCTGGCCGCGAACACGCCGAAGCCGACGTCGTCCGCCACGGCCGCAGCAGCGGCGAAGCCGCCGACCGCGAACGACGCGAACACCGGCTACTTCCTGCAAGTCGGCGCGTACAAGACCGAAGGCGACGCCGAGCAGCAGCGCGCACGCCTCGGCTTCCAGGGCTTCGAGTCGAAGGTGTCGAAGCGCGATGTCAGCGGCGTGACCTATTTCCGCGTGCGCGTCGGCCCGTTCTCGAAATTCGAGGATATGAACTCGGCCCGTCAACGCTTGTCCGATGCAGGTGTCGACACGGCGGTGATCCGCTTCACGAAGCAGTAAGCCAACCGGCCGAGCCCACGCAGAACCCGTTACGTTCCGTAACCCGAGCAACTGATTCGACGTTCACAACATGAAAAAACTGCTTAGCACGCTCCTTCTGTCCCTGGGCCTGGCTGCCGGCCTCGCCCAGGCTTCGCCCGCCGCGCCGGTCGCCGGCAAGGACTTCGAGGTGATGAAGTCGCCGCAGCCGGCATCCGCTCCGGCCGGCAAGGTCGAGGTGATCGAGTTCTTCTGGTACGGCTGCCCGCACTGCTACGAATTCGAGCCGACGATCGAGGCCTGGGTGAAGAAGCAGGGCAACAACATCGAGTTCAAGCGCGTGCCGGTTGCATTCCGTGACGATTTCGTCCCGCATTCGAAGCTGTTCTACGCGGTGTCCGCGCTCGGCATCTCCGAGAAGGTCACGCCGGCGATCTTCAACGCGATCCACAAGCAGAAGAACTACCTGCTGACGCCGCAGGCGCAGGCCGACTTCCTGACCACGCAGGGCGTCGACAAGAAGCAGTTCATGGACGCGTACAACTCGTTCAGCGTGCAGGGCGAGGTGAACCAGTCGGCCAAGCTGCTGAAGGACTACGCGATCGACGGCGTGCCGACGGTCGTCGTGCAGGGCAAGTACAAGACGGGCCCCGCCTACACGAACAGCATCCCGGGCACGGCCCAGGTGCTCGACTTCCTCGTGAAGCAGGTTCAGGACAAGAAGCTCTGATCGCCGCACGCGCACCGGCATGACTACTCCGCTGAAGGTCTTCATCACCGGTGCGTCGAGCGGCCTCGGCCTCGCGATGGCCGAGGAATACGCCCGCCAGGGCGCCACGCTCGCCCTCGTCGCGCGACGCACCGATGCACTCGATGCGTTCGCGCGGCACTTCCCCAAGCTGTCCATTTCCGTCTATTCCGCCGACGTGCGCGATGCCGATGCGCTGGCCACCGCCGCCGCGTCGTTCATCGCCGCGCACGGCTGCCCCGACGTCGTGATCGCGAACGCGGGCATCAGCCAGGGCGCCGTCACGGGCCAGGGCGATCTCGCGGCGTTCCGCGACGTGATGGACATCAACTATTACGGGATGGTCGCGACGTTCGAGCCGTTCGTCGGCCCGATGACGGCCGCGCGCCACGGCACGCTGGTCGGCGTCGCGAGCGTCGCCGGCGTGCGCGGGCTGCCGGGCTCCGGCGCGTACAGCGCGTCGAAATCGGCCGCGATCAAGTACCTGGAAGCGCTGCGCGTCGAGCTGCGCCCGGCCGGCGTCGGCGTCGTGACGATCGCGCCCGGCTACATCCGCACGCCGATGACCGCGCACAACCCGTACCGGATGCCGTTCCTGATGGACGCCGACCGCTTCGCCGCACGCGCGGCGCGCGCAATCGCCCGGCAGCACGCGTTCCGCGTGATTCCGTGGCAGATGGGCGTCGTCGCGAAGGTGCTGCACGTGCTGCCGCGCTGGCTGTACGACCGCCTGTTCGAAAAGGCGCCGCGCAAGCCGAAGGCCGGCACGCACTGACGCGTCCGCCAAGGCGGCCCGCGCGACCTGCGCCGGGCCGCATCGCCGCCGCCAACGCGCCGGTTCCGCGTCCCCTTCCGCAGGGTATTCGCAGCCCCCGTCCCCCTCTCCGCCCGCCGGTTCGCCCGCACCTCCCGCCGCATCAACACCCGTTCCGTCGCGAACGCAGCCGTTTTTCGGTCAATTCGCTGCGTTCCGTCGCCTTTTATCACGCGTCGCGCACTTTGACGGTATGCTATCCGCCAGCCGCGCCGGCCGGTCCTCGACCGCGCCGCGCCCGCATTCCGACATCCAGCAAAAATCACAAGCCACGTGGGAGAACCTATGCACGTCAAGCTGTTCGCGGCGGCCGCCGTTGCCGCCGCCCTCGCCGCCCCCGGCCTCGCCGCCGCCAAGCCGCTCACCGTCTGCACGGAATCGAGCCCGGACGGCTTCGACGTCGTGCAGTACAACTCGCTCGTCACGACCAACGCGTCGGCCGACGTGATCTTCAACACGCTCGTGTCCTACGACGAAGCCGCGAAGAAAGTCGTACCCGCGCTCGCGGACAAATGGGAAGCGAGCGCCGACGGCCTCACGTACACGTTCCACCTGCGCCCGAACGTCGCGTTCCAGACCACCGATTATTTCAAGCCGGGCCGCACGCTGAACGCGGACGACGTCGTGTTCACGTTCGCGCGGATGCTCGACGATGCGAACCCGTGGCACAAGGTGGCCGGCGCGAGCGGCTTCCCGCACGCGCAGTCGATGGGCCTCGTGAAGCTCGTGAAGTCGGTCACGAAGGTCGACGACAGCACGGTGAAGTTCGTGCTGAACGAGCCGAACGCGACGTTCGTGCCGATCCTGACGATGGGCTTCGCATCGATCTACTCGGCCGAATACGCGGACCAGCTGCTGAAGGCCGGCAAGCAGGCCGACCTGAACGCGAAGCCGGTCGGCACGGGCCCGTTCGTGCTGAAGAGCTACACGAAGGACGCGCTGATCCGCTACGACGCGAACCCGACGTACTGGGGCACGAAGCCGAAGGTCGACCGGCTGATCTACGCGATCACGCCCGACCCGTCGGTGCGCCTGCAGAAGGTGAAGGCCGGCGAATGCCAGATCGCGCTGTCGCCGAAGCCGCAGGACGTGCTCGCCGCGAAGGGCGAAAGCGCGCTGAAGGTCGTGCAGACGCCTGCGTTCATGACCGCCTTCGTCGCGCTGAACACACAGAAGAAGCCGCTCGACAACGACAAGGTGCGCGAGGCGCTGAACCTCGCGTTCGACCGCACGACCTACCTGAAGGTCGTATTCGACAACACCGCGACGGCCGCGAACAACCCGTATCCGCCGAACACGTGGAGCTATGCGAAGGACGTCGCGCCGTATGCGTACGATCCCGCGAAGGCGAAGCAGCTGCTCGCGCAGGCCGGCTTCCCGAACGGCTTCTCGACGACGATCTGGACGCGCCCGACCGGCAGCGTGCTGAACCCGAACCCGAAGGTCGGCGCGGAACTGCTGCAGGCCGACCTCGCGAAGATCGGCGTGAAGGCCGAGGTGAAAGTGATCGAGTGGGGCGAACTCATCAAGCAGGCGAAGCTCGGCCAGCATGACATGCTGTTCATGGGCTGGGCCGGCGACAACGGCGATCCGGACAACTATCTGTCGCCGCTGTTCAGCTGCAACGCGGTGAAGTCGGGCATCAACTTCGCGCGTTTCTGCGACGCGCAGCTCGACAAGCTGATCGGCGACGGCAAGTCGACGGCCGACCAGGCGAAGCGCGCGAAGCTGTATGAATCGGCGCAGAAGATCATCCACGACCAGGCGCTGTGGATCCCGCTCGGCTACCCGACCGCGGCGGCACTGACGCGCACGACCGTGAACGGTTATCACGTGAGTCCGTTCGGACGCCAGAACTTCACGACGGTCGCCGTGCAATAACCGCGCGTGGCGTGCAAGCGACGGCGTTCGTGCCGCTCGCTTGCGGCCCGCGCGTGGCGCTTGCTACACTGCGCGCCTGTTCCTCATACCGGACGCCAGCCAAAGTGAACAACTAAGCCTTCCCGAAATGTTTTCGCCGCCCGTGCCACGCACGCCGCGCGCGAAGGTCTTCACGCATTTTTGGAGGTGCTCATGGCTGCAGCCACGCCCACCGGCGCGCTCGTCGCGCTTCATCACGTTTCCTTCCGCTTCGACGACGGCGTCACGCTGTTCGATTCGCTCGACCTGTCCATCGATCGCACGCCGACCGGCATCGTCGGCCGCAACGGCATCGGCAAGAGCCTGCTCGCGCAACTGATCGCGGGGCGCCGCGCACCGAGCGCGGGGACGATCGAGCGACATACGCCCGTCGTCTACGTCGCGCAGCAGCATGACGACGACGACGCAGCAGCCAGCCCGCGGACCGTCGCGCAGGTCGCCGCGCTCGACGCACCGCTCGGCGCGCTCGCGCGTCTCGCGCACGGCCGCGCGGAACCGCACGACTTCGACCTGATCGGCGAGCGCTGGGATCTCGCGGAACGGCTACGGACGGCGCTCGACGCGGCCGGGCTGCGCGACGTACAGCCCGACACGCCCGCGCACGCGCTGAGCGGCGGCCAGCTCGCACGTGTCGCGCTGATCGGCGCACTGTTGTCGAGCGCTGGCCTGCTCGTGCTCGACGAACCGACCAATCACCTCGACGCGCCGGGCCGCGCGTGGCTGCACGCGGCGCTCGACGGCTGGCGCGGCGGCGTCGTCATCGTGAGCCACGATCGTGCGCTGCTCGCCGGCGTGCAGCGCATCGTCGAGCTGACGCCGCACGGCGCGCACTCGTACGGCGGCAACTACGCGCTCTACCGCGCGCAGCGCGACGCGCAACGGGATGCCGCGCAAGCGGCGCTCGACCATGCGCGCACCGAGCGCGGACGCGTGCGGCGCAGGCTCGAACAGGAACACGACACGATCCAGCGCCATGCGGCCGCGTCGCTGCGCGACGCGAAGACGGCCAACCTGTCTTCGGGCGCAAAGCAAAGCCGCAAAGGTGCGGCGCGCAGCATCATGGGGGCGGTCCGGCGCCATCAGGGCGACTTCAAGGCGACGCTCGACGAGCGCGTGCAGGAAGCGGCCGCGCGCGTCGAAGCCGACGCACCCGTGCTCGTGTCGCTGCCGGGCACGGAGGTCAGCGCGCGCCGCCACCTGTTCACGCTCGAACGCGCGCAACTGCCGTGGCGCGTCGCAGGCAACGCCGACACGATCACGTGGTCGGCGAGCGGCGCCGTGCGTATCGCGCTGACGGGCCCGAACGGCTGCGGCAAATCGACGTTGCTGAGAATGCTCGCGGGCGAACTCGCGCCGCGCTCAGGTAGCTGCACGACGCACGTGAGCGCCGCGTATCTCGACCAGCGACTCGCGCTGCTCGACCCCGGGCGCTCGATCGTCGAGCAGTTGGACCTGCTCGATACGCCGCTTGCCGAAGGCGACCTGCGCAGCCGTCTCGCGCTGCTGCAGCTCGACGCGACGCGCGCGACGCAGCCGGCCCGGCAACTGAGCGGCGGCGAACGGCTGAAGGCCGCGCTCGCATGCGCATTGTGGCGCGGCACGCCCGCGCAGCTGTTGCTGCTCGACGAGCCGACCAATCACCTCGATCTCGAATCGGTGCGCGCGATCGAAGCCGCGCTGGGCGGCTTCCCGGGCGCGATCGTCGTCGCGTCGCACGACCCCGCGTTTCTCGCGGCGCTCGAACCGACGCACACGATGCAATGGCATCACGACGGGTGGCGCTACGAGCCCGTCGTGTAAGGACGACGCGCGCTCAGCCGGCCGTGCGGAATCGCAGCACGCCGTCGTCGCCCTGCTCGCGCACGAGTTCGCCCGCGAGCCACAGCAGGTTCAGGTGCGCAAGCGCCTCGCCGAGCGCGAACGTCATCTGGTGGATGTCGAGCTCGCGGCGGCGGAACATGATCGGCACGATGTCCGCTGCGCTCGTCGGCTTCTCCGCGCACGCGACGCGCACTTCGGCAAGCCGCGCATCGTGGTGTTCGCGCAGTTGCGCGATGCGCGTGCGCACACCGCGGAACGGCTTGCCGTGCGACGGCAGCACGAGCGTATCGGGCGCCATCGTCTCGTAGCGGCCGAGCGACTGCAGGTACAGCGCGAGCGGGTTGCCTTCCGGCTCCAGGTCGAACACCGACACGTTCGTCGAGATGCGCGGCAGCACCATGTCGCCGGAGATCAGCACGCCGTCCGCTTCGCTGTGCAGCGCGCAATGTTCAGGCGAATGACCGAAACCCGTGACGACGCGCCACGTGCGCGCACCGATCGTCACCGCATCGCCTTCGCGCAGGCGCCGGTAGCGCGGCGGCACGGCCGGCACGAGATCCGAGTAGTAGCTGCGGCGGTTGCGCAGCTTGTCGAGCGCGGCCGGATCGGTGAGCCCGTGGCGCGCGAAATGATCGGCAGCCGCGGCGCCACCAGCGTTCGAGCCGTTGCCGGCCGCCATCAGGCAGCCGAACATGTATTCGCCGAGCGTCATCCACAGCCGCACGTTCCAGCGGCCCCGGTCGCCGCCTTCGCACAGCCAGTTCGCGAGGCCGAAGTGATCGGGGTGGCAGTGCGTGACGAGCACGCGCAGCACCGGCAGGCCGTCGAGATGCGTGTCGAAGATCTGCTCCCAGTGCGTGCGGATCGCGTCCGACGCGATCCCGCAATCGACGATCGTCCAGCCGGCCTGCCCGTCGATCTCGTCGCGCAGCAGCCAGAGGTTGATGTGGTCGAGCGAGAACGGCAGCGGCATGCGCAGCCAGCGCACGCCGGGCGCGACCTCGAACGTGTCGCCCGCGGCGGGCAGCGTGTCGGCGAAGGGGTAGTCGAGTTGGTGTTCCAGTGCGTTCATCGGTGGGGCGTCTCGTCGTTATCGGTGCGAATGCGTGCCGGCGGCTGGGCGCGGCGGGCGGTGCGTCGATTCTATCGCCGTCGCGCGAAACAGGTGCCCGACGAGCGCCGGCCCGCCAGAAAAAAGTTCGTGTCAGAATCGGTTCCGTACCCGCATCTTTACGCGAAGATGTATCGAACGGCGCCCAACGGCGAACAACGCGCCGATTGACGGCCGTCGGCGCGTCACCGCGAAAGTCATTGAAACGCCGACTTGGGCGCTAAAATGGCGAGTGCTTACAGCCCCTTGAACGAGCCTGCACGCGATGAATCACTTCCCCAAACTGCTGTCGTCGCAGATCGGTTTCGACGTCGCGCAGACGATGCTCGAATACTTCGATCGCCATTACCGGATCTTCCGCGAAGCGGCGGTCGAGGCGAAGACGCTGTTCGAGCGCGGCGACTGGCACGGGCTGCAGCGGCTCGCGCGCGAGCGGATCACGTCGTACGACGATCGCGTGCAGGAATGCGTCGAGGTGCTCGAAGACGAATACGACGCGGAGAACATCGACGACGAAGTGTGGCAGCAGATCAAGCTGCACTACATCGGCCTGCTCACGTCGCACCGCCAGCCCGAGTGCGCGGAAACCTTCTTCAATTCGGTGTGCTGCAAGATCCTGCACCGTTCGTACTTCAGCAACGATTTCATCTTCGTGCGCCCGGCGATCTCGACCGAGTACCTGGAGAACGACGAACCGGCCGCGAAGCCGACCTACCGCGCGTACTATCCGGGCACCGACGGGCTCGCCGCCACGCTCGAGCGCGTCGTCACGAACTTCCAGCTCGAACCGGCATTCGAGGATCTGCCGCGCGACATCGGCTGCGTGATGCAGGCGATCGACGACGAATTCGGCCACTTCGACGCGGCGCCGAATTTCCAGATCCACGTGCTGTCGTCGCTGTTCTTTCGCAACAAGAGCGCGTACGTCATCGGCCGCATCATCAACGCCGACCGCGTGCTGCCGTTCGCGGTGCCGATCCGCCACGTACGTCCGGGCCTGCTCGCGCTCGACACGGTGCTGCTGCGCCGCGACCTGCTGCAGATCATCTTCAGCTTCTCGCACTCGTACTTCCTCGTCGACATGGGCGTGCCGTCCGCGTACGTCGACTTCCTGTGCACGATCATGCCGGGCAAGCCGAAGGCCGAGATCTACACGTCGGTCGGCCTGCAGAAGCAGGGCAAGAACCTGTTCTACCGCGACCTGCTGCACCATCTGTCGCATTCGAGCGACCGCTTCATCATCGCGCCCGGCATCAAGGGCCTCGTGATGCTCGTGTTCACGCTGCCGTCGTTCCCGTACGTGTTCAAGATCATCAAGGACCAGTTCCCGCCGCCGAAGGAAACGACGCGCGCGCAGATCATGGAGAAGTACCAGCTCGTGAAGCGCCACGACCGCCTGGGGCGGATGGCCGACACGCTCGAGTATTCGAGCGTCGCACTGCCGCTCGCGCGGCTCGACCACGCGCTCGTGCGCGAACTCGAGAAGGAAGTGCCGTCGCTGCTCGAATACGAGGACGACAACCTCGTGATCAAGCACCTGTACATCGAGCGCCGGATGACGCCGCTCAACCTGTACCTGCAGAACGGCAGCGACGCGGACGTCGAGCACGGCGTGAAGGAATACGGCAACGCGGTGAAGGAGCTGATGAAGGCGAACATCTTCCCCGGCGACATGCTGTACAAGAACTTCGGCGTCACGCGCCACGGCCGCGTCGTGTTCTACGACTACGACGAGATCGAGTACCTGACCGACTGCAACGTGCGCCGCGTGCCGCCGCCGCGCAACGAGGAAGACGAGCTGTCCGGCGAACCGTGGTATACCGTCGGCCCGCACGACATCTTTCCGGAGACCTACGGACCGTTCCTGCTCGGCGACCCGCGCGTGCGCAGCGTGTTCATGAAGCATCACGCGGACTTTTTCGATCCCGCGCTGTGGCAGGCGAGCAAGGACAAGCTGATGCAGGGCGAACTGCCCGACTTTTACCCGTACGACACGGCGCTGCGCTTCAGCGTGCGCTACCCCGCGCGCTTCGGTGCGGCGGACCAGAACGACGGCGAAGGCAACGCGCAGCGCGCGGCCTGACGCCGGTGACACCGAAACCGATATCGACCCGATTTCCGCCAACGGAATCCACACCGATGAACACCCAAGACAATCCGCTTTCACATCTGTTCGACAACAACGAAGCCTGGGTCAAGCGCAAGCTCGAGGACGATCCGGAATTCTTCGCGCGCCTCGCCGACCAGCAGGCGCCGGAATATCTGTGGATCGGCTGCTCGGATTCGCGCGTGCCCGCGAACCAGATCATCGGCCTGCCGCCGGGCGAAGTATTCGTGCACCGCAACATCGCGAACGTCGTCGTGCACAGCGACCTGAACTGCCTGTCGGTGATCCAGTTCGCGGTCGACATCCTGCGCGTGAAGCACATCATGGTCGTCGGCCACTACGGCTGCTCGGGCGTCAACGCGGCGCTGCTCAACCGCCGCGTCGGCCTCGCGGACAACTGGCTGCACCACGTGCAGGACGTGCGCGAGCGCCACGCGGCCCTGCTCGACGGCTGGCCGGTCGGCGAAGCGCGCTATCGCCGCCTGATCGAGCTGAACGCGATCGAGCAGGTCGTCAACGTGTGCCGCACGACGATCGTCAACGACGCGTGGGCGCGCGGCCAGTCGCTCACTGTGCACGGGCTCGTGTACGGCGTGCACGACGGCCGGATGCGCAACCTCGGGATGGCCGTGTCGAACTTCGACGCGCTCGACGAGACCTACAAGCGCTGCGTGGCCGCGCTGACCGCCGGCGGCCAGCATGCACCGGACAACGACATGATCGCGGCGGACGCCGCCGCGCGGCTCGAAGGCGTCGCGCAGGCGGTCGCCGCGACGCTGAAGCCGTGCGACGACGCGAAGCAGTAGTGCGCCAGCAGCCTGGCGGCGGCCGCGGCACGCATCGAACGGATCTGACACCGGCGCCGCCCAGGCGGCGCCCAGGAAAGGAGCGATGGGCATGAAAACCGTACTGATCGTCGGTGCATCGCGCGGCCTCGGCCGCGAATTCGTCCGGCAATACCGGCGCGACGGCTGGAACGTGATCGCGACCGCGCGCGACGAAGCGTCGCTCGACGCGCTGCGCGCGCTCGGCGCGCACGCGCATGCGCTCGACATCACGCAGCCCGAGCAGATCGCGGCGCTCGGCTGGAAGCTCGACGGCGAACGGCTCGATGCAGCCGTGCTCGTGTCGGGCGTGTACGGGCCGCGCACCGAAGGCGTCGAGACGATCACGGCCGAGGATTTCGACGCGGTGATGCATACGAACGTGCGCGGGCCGATGCAGCTGCTGCCGATCCTGCTGCCGCTCGTCGAAGACGCACGCGGCGTGCTGGCCGTCGTGTCGAGCCGGATGGGCAGCATCGCCGAGGCGACCGGCACGACCGGCTGGCTGTACCGCGCGAGCAAGGCGGCGCTGAACGACGCGCTGCGCATCGCGTCGCTGCAGACGCGCCATGCCGCGTGCATCTCGCTGCATCCCGGCTGGGTGCGCACCGACATGGGCGGCGCGCAGGCCGCGATCGATCCCGAAACGAGCGTGACCGGCATGCGCCGCGTGATCGCCGAATCCGGCTCGGACGTGTCGCAGGCCAACGGCCGCTTCTTCCAGTACGACGGCGTCGAGCTGAGCTGGTGAGCCGACTCGACAACCGATCGTCGTTAATTCCCGTTTCGCATGATTTTGAACCGACCTGACGCGTGCCCGTGCGGCGGCGCGTCCCCCGCACCCGCCGGCAAAGCGCCGGCGCCGCGCTACGCGGCCTGCTGCGGCCGCTTCATCGACGGCGGCGAAGCCGCGCCGACCGCGCTCGAGTTGATGCGTTCGCGGTACAGCGCGTACGTGCTCGGCGCGACCGGCTACCTGCGCGCGACGTGGGCCGCGCGCACCTGCCCGCCCGATCTCGATGCCGACCCCGACGCACCCGACGCGCCGCGCTGGCTCGGCCTCGCGGTCAAACGCCATGCGCCGCTCGACGAACGCCACGCGGAGGTCGAGTTCGTGGCCCGCTACAAGGTGGGCGGACGCGCGTACCGGCTCCACGAGACGAGCCGTTTCGAGCGCGACGAACACGGTTTCTGGCGCTATGTCGACGGCGAAGTAAGTGAACGCTGACAAATAGTTGCCATGTCAGACGCCGGGTAATTCCCGCATTGCACAACCCGATTTTGTCGGGCTACGATGACCTCGAATTGGTCATGTTGCATGGCAGGGCTTACGAATGGCGTTCAGCAAGGTATTGGTGGGATGGATGGCGGCCTGTGCGCTGTCGGCCGCTCAGGCCGGTACGCTGCCGAACGCAAATACGGGTGCGGGCGCCAGCGGGTCGCTCGCCCATGCCGAGCGCTTCGATTACGGCGACTCGAACCTGCCGCAGGTCGCGGCCGATCTCAACGAACAGGTTCTCCGCATCCCGGCCGATGCGTCGGGCGCCGTCACGCTCGAGGCGACGCTCTTCAAGCCGGACGGCCCCGGGCCGTTCCCGCTCGTCGTCTTCAATCACGGCAAGAACACCGGCGATCTCCATCTGCAGCCGCGCAGCCGGCCGCTCGCGTTCGCGCGCGAATTCGTGCGGCGCGGCTACGCGGTGATCGCGCCGAACCGCCAGGGCTTCGCCGGCTCGGGCGGCACGTACCAGCAGGAAGGCTGCAACGTCGGCAAGAACGGCCTCGCGCAGGCCGCCGACGTCGACGCGACGGTGCGCTACATGTCGCACCAGCCGTACGTCGATGCGTCGCGCATCGTCGTCGCCGGCACGTCGCACGGCGGCCTCGCCTCGGTCGCGTACGGCACCGAGGCCGCACCGGGCGTGCGCGGCATCATCAACTTCTCGGGCGGGCTGCGCCAGGACCTGTGCGACGGCTGGCAGCGCAACCTCGTCGATGCTTTCGACCAGTACGGGGCGCATACGGCTGTGCGCTCGCTGTGGCTGTACGGCGACAACGATTCGGTCTGGACGCCCGCGCTCGTCGCGCAGATGCACGACGCGTACGTGTCGCACGGCACGCAGGCGCAGTTCATCGATTTCGGCCGCTACAAGGACGACGCGCACCGGCTGATCGTCGATCGCGACGGCGTGCCCGTGTGGTGGCCGGCCGTCAATGCGTTCCTCGCGACCCTGAACCTGCCGACCTCGGTGCGCTATGCGGTCGCGAACCCGCACGAGCCGAAGGCCACCGGCTACGCGTCGATCGATGCGGTCAACGCGGTGCCGTATGTCGACGAAGCCGGTCGCGAAGGCTATCGCCGCTTCCTGAACCAGCATCCGAGCCGCGCGTTCGCGGTGTCGTCGGAAGGCGCCTGGTCGTGGGCGGAAGGCGGCGACGACCCGATGGCGCTCGCACTCGACAACTGCGCGAAACAAGGCGCGGGCGCATGCCGGCTGTACGCGGTCAACGACCATGTCGTGTGGAACACGACGCAGACGGCCGACAACGGCGACGCCAACGCGCGCGACTCCGATACGCACGCACTGGCTTCGCGCTGACGCGCGGCGGGTCCGCCGCCGCCGCACCGTTCCCGCCTGATCCGGTTCTGCCTCCCGCCCGTCCTCCCGTGCGGTTATGCCTGCGTGCCGTTCCTGCCGGCTGTTTCCTCCCCTGATTCCGTAGACGATTCGAGCGCCGCCTCGTAGGCGCGACGTCGCCGCGCTCCCCCGCACCCGCCTTCGATCCCCGTTTTTCTCGGGCCATGCCGGCGTGCGGCCCGCGATTTTTTTCTGTCAGGGGGGCTCACTCGAACGTCGTCATCTACGGTCATTTCCCCGCTTCCGCCGCGTTCCGTCCCGAGCACACCCGAACTGCGCCGAACTCCCGCCCGGCAAGGCTTTGCAGCGTTTGTAACCGCTAGTGCAACGTCCCGCGGAACACGCTAATCTCAGCGCGTTTCGTGTCCCGCCGCGCGGCATCCATTCGATGCCGCGCGGTCGTTTTACCCCCCGGAGTCGCCTTGAGTACGCCAGCCACCGACGACTGGGTCGCGCGCAGCCTGCGCGCGGTCTGGCATCCCTGCACCCAGATGAAGCATCACGAGCGCCTGCCGCTCGTCCCCGTCGCGCGTGGCGCGGGCGTGTGGCTGTACGACCACGACGGCCGCCGCTACTTCGACGCGATCAGCTCGTGGTGGGTCAACCTGTTCGGCCATGCGAACCCGGACATCAACGCGGCGCTGAAGGACCAGCTCGACACGCTCGAGCACGCGATGCTCGCCGGCTGCACGCACGAGCCCGCGATCGAGCTCGCCGAACGGCTGCACGCGCTCACCGCGCGCAACCTCGGCCATGCGTTCTTCGCGTCGGACGGTGCATCGGCCGTCGAGATCGCGCTGAAGATGAGCTTCCACGCGTGGCGCAACCGCGGCCGCGCGAACAAGCAGGAATTCGTCTGCGTCGCGAACAGCTATCACGGCGAGACGATCGGCGCGCTCGGCGTGACCGACGTCGCGCTGTTCAAGGATGCGTACGATCCGCTGATCCGCCACGCGCACGTCGTCGCGTCGCCCGATGCGCGCGGTGCGCTGCCGGGCGAGACGGCCGCCGACGTCGCGGGCCGCGCGCTGGCGGACGTGCGGCGCCTGTTCGCCGAACGCGGCGACCGGATCGCCGCGCTGATCGTCGAGCCGCTCGTGCAGTGCGCGGCCGGCATGGCGATGCACGATCCGTCGTACGTGCGCGGGCTGCGCGCGCTGTGCGACGAATTCGGCGTGCACCTGATCGCCGACGAGATCGCGGTCGGCTGCGGCCGCACGGGCACCTTCTTCGCGTGCGAGCAGGCCGGCGTCTGGCCCGATTTCATGTGCCTGTCGAAAGGCATCAGCGGCGGCTATCTGCCGCTGTCGCTCGTGCTCACGCGCGACGACGTGTACGCGGCGTTCTACGACGACGACACGACGCGCGGCTTCCTGCACTCGCACTCGTACACCGGCAACCCGCTCGCGTGCCGCGCGGCGGTCGCGACGCTCGACCTGTTCGCGCGCGACGACGTGCTCGCGGGCAATGCGCGCAAATCGGCGACGCTGCGCGCCGCGCTCGCGCCGCTCGACGCGCACCGCCAAGTTCGCCACCTGCGCGAGCGCGGCACGCTGTTCGCATTCGACGTCGCGCTCGACGGCGACGCGGCGCGCGGTTTCTCGCGGCGGTTCTTCGAACGCGCGCTGGAGCGCGAGCTGCTGCTGCGCCCGATCGGCACGACCGTCTACCTGATGCCGCCGTACGTGATGAGCGATGACGACATCGCGTGGCTCGCGCAGCGCACGCGCGACACGCTCGACGCGACGCTGGCGGAGGTCGCGCAATGACCGTGCCGCTGCTCGACACCCTGCAACGCAGCCTCGCCGATCTCGACGCACAAGGGCTGCGCCGCGTGCGCCGCATCGCCGACACCGCGTGCGACGCGCGCATGACCGTGAACGGCCGGGAAATCATCGGCTTCGCGAGCAACGACTACCTCGGCCTCGCCGCGCATCCGGCGCTCGTCGCCGCGTTCGCCGAAGGCGCGCAGCGCTACGGCTCCGGCAGCGGCGGCTCGCACCTGCTCGGCGGCCATTCGCGCGCGCACGCCAAACTGGAAGACGAACTCGCGGGCTTCGCAGGCGGCTTCTCCGATGCACCGCGCGCGCTGTACTTCAGCACCGGCTACATGGCGAACCTCGCGGCGATGACGGCGCTCGCCGGCAAGGGCGCGACGATCTTCTCCGACGCGCTGAACCACGCGTCGCTGATCGACGGCATGCGGCTGTCGCGCGCGAACGTGCAGGTCTATCCGCACGCGGACATGGCCGCGCTCGCCGCGCTGCTCGACGCATCGGATGCCGAAACGAAACTGATCGTCAGCGACACCGTGTTCAGCATGGATGGCGATATCGCGCCGCTCGCCGAACTCGTCGCGCTGGCCGAACGCCACGGTGCATGGCTCGTCGTCGACGATGCGCACGGCTTCGGCGTGCTCGGCCCGCAGGGCCGCGGCGCGCTCGCGGCCGCCACGCTGCGTTCGCCGCATCTCGTGTACGTCGGCACGCTCGGCAAGGCCGCCGGCGTCGCGGGCGCGTTCGTGATCGCGCATGAAACCGTGATCGAATGGCTGATCCAGCGCGCGCGCAGCTACATCTTCACGACGGCCGCGCCGCCGGCCGTCGCGCACGCGGTCTCGGCGAGCCTGAAGGTCATCGCCGGCGACGAAGGCGACGCGCGCCGCGCGCACCTCGCCGCGCTGATCGACCGCACGCGCGCGCTGCTGCGCAACACGCGCTGGCAGCCGGTCGATTCGCACACGGCCGTGCAGCCGCTCGTGATCGGCAGCAACGACGCGACGCTCGCGGCCATGCGCGCGCTCGACGCACACGGCCTGTGGGTGCCCGCGATCCGGCCGCCGACGGTGCCCGCCGGCACGTCGCGGCTGCGCGTGTCGCTGTCGGCCGCGCATTCGTTCGACGATCTCGCGCGGCTCGACGCGGCGCTGATCGAAGCCAGCGAGGCGGCAGCATGACGGCCCCGCTCTCGCTGTTCGTCACCGGCACCGACACCGAAATCGGCAAGACCTTCGTGTCGGCCGCGATGCTGCACGGCTTCGCGCGACACGGCCTGCGCGCGGCAGCGTTGAAACCCGTCGCGGCCGGCGCGTACGAACGCGACGGCGTCTGGCGCAACGAGGACGCCGACCAGCTCGATGCCGCCGCGAACGTCGTGCTGCCGCCCGAGTTGCGCACGCCGTTCCTGCTGAAGGCGCCGGCCGCGCCGCATATCGTCGCCGCGCAGGAAGGCGTGACGCTCGACATCGGCACGATCGCCGCGTGCCATCGCGAAGCGCTGACGCGCGCGGACGTCGTCGTCGTCGAAGGCGCCGGCGGCTTCCGCGTGCCGATGAACGACACGCAGGACATGGCCGATCTCGCCGTCGCGCTCGGCGTGCCGGTCGTGCTCGTGGTCGGCGTGCGGCTCGGCTGCATCAACCACGCGCTGCTCACCGCCGACGCGATTGCCGCACGCGGCCTCAAGCTCGCGGGCTGGGTCGCGAACCACGTCGACCCGGCGATGTCGTTCCCAGACGAGAACATCGCGACGATGCGCGACTGGCTCGCGCGCGAGCACGGCGCACCGCTCGTCGGCCGCATTCCGCACATGAGCCCGGCCGCCCCCGAATCCGCAGCGGCGATGCTCGACATCGCCGCGCTCGTCGAGACGCTGCGCACCGCGCAGCATTGACCCAACCGAAACAGATCCCACGATCCCCCGATCCCTCATCCCCGACCAGGACAGGAAACCGAAATGACCCAAGCCCAGACCGCCGCCGTGCAACCCGACGCGATTCCCGTGGCTGCGCCGGCCCCGCAGCGCTGGCGCGTCGCCGACGTCGTCGCGCTGTTCGAGCTGCCGTTCAACGACCTGCTGTTCCGCGCTCAGCAGGTGCACCGCGAGCACTTCGATGCGAACGCGGTGCAGCTGTCGACGCTGCTGTCGATCAAGACGGGCGGCTGCGAGGAAGATTGCGGCTACTGCTCGCAATCGTCGCATCACGATACGGGCCTGAAAGCCGAGAAGCTGATGGACGTCGACGCGGTGCTCGACGCCGCGCGCGCGGCGAAGGCGAACGGCGCGAGCCGTTTCTGCATGGGCGCCGCGTGGCGCAACCCGAAGGAGCGCCACATGCCGGCGCTGACCGAGATGGTGCGCGGCGTGAAGGAACTCGGCCTCGAGACCTGCATGACGCTCGGCATGCTCGAGGACGAACAGGCGCAGGAACTCGCGAACGCCGGCCTCGACTACTACAACCACAACCTCGACACGTCGCCGGAGTTCTACGGCCAGGTGATCTCGACGCGCACGTACCAGGACCGCCTCGACACGCTCGACCGCGTGCGCGACGCCGGCATCAACGTGTGCTGCGGCGGCATCATCGGGATGGGCGAATCGCGCCGCGAACGCGCGGGCCTGATCTCGCAGCTCGCTAACCTGAACCCGTATCCGGATTCGGTGCCGATCAACAACCTCGTCGCGATCGAAGGCACGCCGCTCGAAGGCACCGCACCGCTCGACCCGTTCGAGTTCGTGCGCACGATCGCGGTCGCGCGCATCACGATGCCGAAGGCCGTCGTGCGCCTGTCGGCCGGCCGCGAGCAGCTCGACGACGGGCTGCAGGCGATGTGCTTCCTCGCCGGCGCGAACTCGATGTTCTACGGCGACCAGCTGCTGACGACCAGCAACCCGCAATCGCAGAAGGACCGCGCGCTGTTCGAGCGCCTCGGCATCCGTGCGAGCGACGCGGACGCGATGTCGGCCCGCGCGTAAGCGGCATCAGCCGGCGGGCCGGGCCCGCCAACGAGAAAGCCGGGGCATGCCCCGGCTTTTTTTCATCCGATCGTCTGCACCGGGTTGCCCTGCGCGTCGCGGATCACCGGCGCGCGGCGTCAGCGTGCGCGCTGCCCTGCTCGTCGGGTGTTGCGCCGGCCATGCGGCCCGCTCCGTCGATTCGTGTTCCGGTGCACGTCACACGTGCGCCGCCGCGCCGTCGAGCGCCGCGCGCACGCGCTCGACGCGCTGCTCGTCGACGGGCGCCAGCACCTCGCCGCGCGGTCGCACGCCCGAGCCGAAATGCACCGCGCGCACGCCGGTCGCGCGGACGAAATCGCCGACGGCGTCGATCGTCAGCCCCGAGCCGGCCAGCACCGTGCAGGTCGAGCCGGCCGCCTGCCGCACCAGCCGCGTGATCGTCGCGACCGCGTCGAGCACCGACGGATGGCCGCCCGACGTCAGCACGGACGTGACGGCCGGCACGCGCAGCAGCGCGTCGAATGCGGCGTTGAGATCGCGCGCGACGTCGAACGCACGGTGGAACGTGAGCGCGCGCCCGTCGGCGGCGGCCGCGATGCGGGCCAGCGCATCGAGATCGACGTCGCCGCGCGCATCGAGCGCGCCGAACACGACACCGTTCGCACCGGCCGCGACGGCCGCGCGCACGTCGCGTTCGATCACGCGCAGGTCGTCGGCGTCATAGACGAACGACCGGCTGTGCGGGCGCACGATCACGTTGACGGGAATCGGCACGGCAGCCACGACGGCTTCGATCAGGCCGACGCTCGGCGTCAGCCCGCCTTCCGTGATCGCGGTCACGAGCTCGAGGCGGTCGGCGCCCGCGCGGGCGGCGGCCTTCGCGTCGCCGACGGTCGTGGCGATCACTTCGAGGAGGATGGAAGAAGCGGCGTTTCGGTTCATGGGCGGCCCGCGAATCGTCAGGACAATTCGCGCATCCTAGTCAGTATGACTCCGCGGGGCAAGGGCTGGCGTGCCGTGCGCGTCAGGCGCGCCGCACGAGCCCGATGCCGGCCAGCGCGGACAAGGCCGTCAATGCGGTGCCGGGCACGAACCTGAACATCCGCGCGTCGAAGTACGCACTCTGCTGCATCATGTCGATGATCTTCGGTGTGAGCACGAGCATCGCCCAGCCGAGCGCGCCGAACGCGGTGATCGCGGTCGCGACGAGCAGCGCGATGCCCGCGCCGCGCGTACGCGGCCGGAATGTGCCGGCAAACGCGCCTGCGGCGAGGAGCACGGCCGACACCGCGAACAGCACGGCGACGAATACGGCCGTCGCGCCCGCATGGCCGACTTTCATGAACGTGACCGTCTGCGCGGCGCTCACGCAGAAGCCCGCGATCGCGAACAGCACGATCGCGATCGCATTGCGCACGATGCTCATGCGGGCGTCTGGCGGAAATACGCGGTCGCGGGGCGCCGGAACAGCAGGTAGACGAACAGCGCGAACAGCAGGACGCCGGGCATCAGCACCGCGAGCATCGACGCCGGCATATTGACCAGCGAGAACGCGATGCCGAACACGAACGTCGCGACGTACGCCGTGCGCGACCATTCGCGCCCCTTCAGGATCGCGATGCCGATCACGACGTTCGCGACTTCGATGATCATGCTGATGCCGAACGTCGCCCAGACCGGCAGCAGGTAGTGCGACATCAGCGCCTGGGTGGTCGGCATGCCGATCGAGAACGGCGTATAGACGCACGTGATCGCGTTGGTCACGATGACGACCCACGCGAGGATGGTCAGCGAAATCGGTCTTTTCATGATGTTGTCCTTTTATTCGCCGCCATGGTGGCCCCCGGGGCGGCGCGATCGCGGACACGACGGCCGCGATCGCGCCATTGTCGGGGAAGCATGCAGCGAACGCAACGGCCGCCCCGCGCCGCCGCGCCCCGATCGCCGCATGCGATCCGTGCGGCGCTAGCCGCCGTCCGCCTCCTCGTCGACCCAGTCGATATCGCCGCACAGCACGCGCTGCGCATCGCCGACGCGCACGGCCACCGACAGCGTCACGCACGGCTGCGCCTCGTTGATCGACAGGTACGGCCGCGTGACCTGCACGCGTCCCGGCTCGGCGATCGCCGAACGGAAATACGGCCGGCGCAGCCAGTTCGCGCCCTGCGCGTCCGCCAGCGGCGAGAAGCGCGCCTCGGCGAGCGCGCGATCGGCGCGCAGCACGACGTTGCGGCCCGACTGGCGGCCGTGTGCGTCGAGCAGGAAGCAGCGCGCGGCCGCGTCGAGCGCGAGGAAGTTCCAGCACACCTCGTCGAGCGGTTCGCCGGCCGCGAGACGCTCGGACGCCCGCTCGAACGCACGCAGGTACGGCGCGAGCCGCTGCGCGTCGCGCCGTTCGCGCGCTTCGGTCTGCTGACGAAAGCGCTCGGTCAGCTCGCCGATGCAGCCGGTCGCGGTCGCGCTGTCGGGCAGCCCCGGCGCCGGTCGCCCGAAGTAGTAGCCCTGCACGAAATCGGCCTCGCACGACAGCGCGATCTGCGCCTCGTGCTCGGTCTCGATCCCTTCGACGAGCACGAGCTTGCCGGCCTCGTGCAGCAGCGTGACGAGCCCGTGCAGGATCGCGGTGAGCCCGGTGCGGTGCGCCGCGTGCGACAGCATGATCCGGTCGAGCTTCACGATGTCCGGGTTCAGTTGCCAGATCCGTTCGAGGTTCGAATGACCGGCGCCGAAATCGTCGAGCGCGATCAGGAAGCCGTGCGTGCGAAATTCGCGCACGGCCTCCGCGAGCCGCTCGACGTCTTCCGCGCGCTGTTCGAGCACTTCGAGCACGATACGACGCGGCGGCATGCCGAGCCGCTTCAGGTTCGCCAGCAGCGCGGCGGCCTGGAACGGGTCGGTCAGCACGCCCGGATGGACGTTGAGAAACAGCCACTCGCGCTCGGCGCCGAGCAGCGCGAAGTTCTCCAGATGCAGCGCCTGCGCGAGCCGGTCGAGCTGCAGCAGCTCGCCATGGCGCGCGGCGGCGCCGAACACGTCGAGCGGCGACACCGCGCGGTCGAGCGCATCGTGCGCGCGCAACAGCGCCTCGTAGCCGACCGCACGCTGGTGCGACAGGCTGAATATCGGCTGGAACACGGTCGTCAGCGTCAGGTCGCGATGCTGCGTGGCCAGACGTTCGAAGCCGGAACTCATCTCCCGCTCGAACCGGTACGGCGACGCGGCGGACGGACGCTCCTGTTGAACGATCGTCATGCCTTCCTCCTGGTGATGCCTTCGAACGCGCCGCCTGGCGAAACGGACGGCGCACTCAATGTCATGGTTGGACCCTCGATTGCCCGATCGATGCCGGGCGGCTGCCCACTTCAAGCAAGCTCCGTGCAAGGCGCCGACAATCCATATGCCATGCGGTTCGGCCGGGCCATCGCACCACCGCGGCGCACGCCGGGCGCACCATTTTCGTGCGCACGCACCGGCCGCTTGAGCGCAGCCGTCACGTCGGCACGCTACACTCCGTACGATCGTTTCATTCCGCGTTATTCGCCGTATCGATGGAAATCGTTTTCACAGTCCTGATTCTGCTGCTGACCGTCGCACTGTCCGGCGCCGTCACGCGCCTCCTGCCGTTGCAATTGCCGCTGCCGTTGATGCAGATCGCGTTCGGCGCGATGCTCGCATGGCCGAAGCTGAACCTGCACGTCACGTTCGACCCCGAAATCTTCATGCTGCTGTTCATTCCGCCGCTGCTGTTCGCGGACGGCTGGCGGATCCCGAAACGCGAGCTGTACCTGCAGCGCCGCGCGATCCTGATGCTCGCGTTCGGGCTCGTGTTCATGACGGTACTCGCAGTGGGCTACTTCGCGCATTGGCTGATTCCCGAGTTGCCGCTGCCGATCGCGTTCGCGCTCGCGGCCGTGCTGTCGCCGACCGACGCGGTCGCGCTGTCCGGCATCGCCGGCAAGGGCCGGATTCCGCCGCAACTGATGCACATCCTCGAAGGCGAGGCGCTGATGAACGACGCGTCGGGCCTCGTCGCGCTGAAATTCGCGATCGCGGCCGCGCTGACGGGCGTGTTCTCGCTGCGCGCCGCGTCGGTCACGTTCGTGATCGTCGCGGCCGGCGGCCTCGCGACGGGCGCGATCGTGTCGTGGTTGTTCAGCGCGCTGTCGACGCGCTTCCTGAACGCCGAGCAGGAAGGCGATCCGGCCCCCGGCATCGTGATGACGCTGCTCGTGCCGTTCGCGGCCTACCTGTTCGCCGAGCACCTCGACCTGTCGGGCGTGCTCGCGGCCGTATCGGCCGGGATGATGATGAATTACACGAGCTTCTCGCGCAAAAGCACGGTCGCGTCGCGCGTGCGCGCCGAAAGCACGTGGGCGATGATCGAGTTCGTCTTCAACGGCATGGTGTTCATCATGCTCGGGCTGCAGTTGCCGCACATCATCGGCCGCGCGCTCGTCGACGCGCACCACACGAGCGATGCGCTGGTCGGCCGCATGATCTTCAACGTGGGCGCGATGATGCTCGCGCTGTATGCGATCCGCTTCACGTGGGTGTGGCTGCTGCGCTGGTTCGCGAGCCGCCGCGCCGCGCGCCAGGGCCTCGCGGGCACGATGGCCGGCGTGCGCACGATCGCGGTGATGACGGTCGGCGGCGTGCGCGGCGCGGTCACGCTCGCCGGCGTGCTGTCGATTCCCGTCGCGTTGTCGGACGGCGCACCGCTGCCGGGGCGCGACACCGCGATCTTCGTCGCGTCGGCCGTGATCCTCGGCTCGCTGATCGTCGCGGTGATCGGGCTGCCGCTGCTGCTGCGCGGCGTGCGCTCGACGCGCAACCCGCTCGGCGACGAAGAGCGCATCGCACGCTCGGCCGCCGCGCAGGCCGCGATCCGTGCGATCGACTCGTCGCACGATGCGATCTCGGCCGAGCTCGACGAATCGGGTGCGGCGCGCTGCGCGGACATCTCCGCGCGCGTGATGGACCAGTATCGCCGCCGGCTCTCCGCACTCGCCGAGGACGGCCCCACGCCGCGCGCGGAAGCGAAGCAGGCCGAAACGATGGAGCTGCAGATGCGGATCGCGGCCGTGCGCGCGGAACGCTCCGCGCTGTACCGGCTGCGCAGCGACAGCAAGATTTCCGACGAGACGCTGACGAAGCTGATCCGCGAGATCGACCTGTCGGAAACCGCGCTGTCGACGCGCAAGAAAGGCATTCTCTGACGGTCCTGCAACTGCCCGCGTACGGGTACTGAGACGCAAAAAAAACGGCGACGCTCAAGCGTCGCCGTTTTCACATCCACCCGCGTTCGCGTTACTTCGCGACGACGACCGGAATCCCCTTCAGCATCCCCGCGCCCTTCATCTCGTCAAGCGCGTGCTGCACGGCCGCGCTCGTCGCCGCGTCGATGCCGAGCTGCAGCGCGAGCTCGCGCTCCGCGCGCTTCACGCCGGCCAGGTTGCGCACCTTCACGTGGCCGAAGCCGCGCACGCGGGCGTGCAGGTCGGCCAGTTGCACGACCTGCGCCGCATTGCCGGCCGTCATCGCGGCGAATGCGCGCGTGAGCGTCGTCTCGTAGTCGTCGGCGAGTGCGCGCTCCATCTTGCGCTCGACGGTGCGGCCGAACGGATCGAGCCCCGTGCCGCGCAGGCTGCGCACGCGCGCCAGCACGCCGAACACCGGCCACATCCACTGGCCGAACACACGCTTCTTCGGCGTGCTGCCGTCGCGGCCGGCCTTCGCGACCGTCGGCGGCGCAAGGTTGAACTTCACGCGATACGCCTGCCCCGGCACGCCTTCGAACTGCGCTTCGAGCGCCGTGCGGAATGCGTCGTCCGTGTACAGCCGCGCGACCTCGTATTCGTCCTTCACCGCGAGCAGCCGGTAGAACGTCGTCGCGACCGCGCGCGTCAGCGCGTCGTCGCCCTTCGCGCGTGCGGCGTTCACGAGCGCCCGGTAGCGCTCGACGTAACGCGCGCCGCCGTAGCCGTCGAGTCGCGCTTCGCGATCGGCGATCAGCTCGGCGAGCGTCTCCGGCGCGGCACGTGCGGCCACCGTGTGACGCGCATTCCACAACGCATCGAGGCCCGCCGCGTCGCCGGCCGCCATCCGGCCGATCGAGAACGCGAGCTTGTTCATCGGCACCGCGACGTTGTTCAGCTCGATCGCGCGCATCATCGCGGCGAGCGACACCGGCACGAGGCCGAGCTGCCACGCATAGCCGAGCATCAGGATATTCGCGCCGATCGAATCGCCGAGGAATTTCGCGGCGAGCGCCTGCGCGTCGCAGCTCGACAGGTAGCCGTCGCCGGCCGCATGGTGCATCTTCTCGAGCAGCGCGTCCGCATGCAGGTTCGCGTCGGGGTTCTGCACGAACGACGCGTTCGGGATCCGGTGCGTGTTGACGACGATCCGCGTGCGCTCGTGGCGCACCGTCTGCAGCGCTTCGGCGCTCGCGCCGACGACCATGTCGCACGCGAGCAGCACGTCGGCCTGCTGCGTGTCGATACGCACCTGGTTCAGCCACCGGTCGCTCGACGCGATCCGCACGAACGACAGCACCGAGCCGCCTTTCTGCGCAAAGCCCATGAAGTCGAGGACCGACGCGCTCTTGCCTTCGAGGTGCGCGGCCATGCTGATCAGCGCGCCGACCGTCACGACACCCGTACCGCCGACACCCGTCACGAGCATGTCGAACGGCGCCGCGTCGAGATGGGTCGCCGGCACCGGCAGCCCGTCGACGCGCGCGGCGAGCGCCGCTTCGTCGAACGCGGCGCCGGCCGCCTTCTTCAGCGCCGCGCCTTCGACCGTCACGAAGCTCGGGCAGAAGCCGTTCACGCACGAATAGTCCTTGTTGCACGACGACTGGTCGATGCGGCGCTTGCGGCCGAGCGGCGTCTCGAGCGGCTCGACCGACAGGCAGTTCGACTGCACGCCGCAGTCGCCGCAGCCTTCGCACACGGCGTCGTTGATGAACAGGCGCTTGTCCGGGTCGGGGAATTCGCCTTTCTTGCGGCGGCGGCGCTTCTCGGCCGCGCAGGTCTGGTCGTAGATCAGCACGGTGACGCCCGGCGTCTCGCGCAGCTCGCGCTGCACCGTGTCGAGCTCGCTGCGGTGATGGAACGTCGTGCCCGTCGGAAACTGCCCGTGATGGCCGTCGTACTTCTCCGGCTCGTCGGACACGACGACGAAGCGCGACACGCCCTCCGCCTCGACCTGCCGTGCGATCTGCGGCACCGAGATGCTGCCGTCGACCGGCTGGCCGCCCGTCATCGCGACCGCGTCGTTGTAGAGGATCTTGTACGTGATGTTCGCTTTCGCGGCGACCGCCTGGCGGATCGCGAGGATGCCCGAGTGGAAGTAGGTGCCGTCGCCGAGGTTCTGGAACACGTGCTTCGTGTTGGTGAACATCGCGTGCGCGGCCCAGTCGACGCCCTCGCCGCCCATCTGGATCAGCCCCGTCGTGTCGCGCTCCATCCACGACGCCATGAAGTGGCAGCCGATCCCGGCCTGCGCGATCGAGCCTTCCGGCACCTTCGTCGACGTGTTGTGCGGGCAGCCCGAGCAGAAGTACGGCGTGCGCTTCACCGCGTCGGCTTCGTTCGACAGGATCTGCGGCGCGACCAGATCGACGACGCGTTCGCGGCGGTCGAGCGCGGGCTTGTGCCGCGCGAGCCATTCCGCGAACACCGGCAGGATGCGCGACGGGCGCAGTTCGCCGAGCTCGGACAGCAGGCAGGCGCCGGCGGCGTCGTGCTTGCCGAGCACGCGCGGGCGCGCGCCTTCGCTGCGGTTGTACAGGTAGTCCTTGAGCTGCTGCTCGATGACCGGGCCCTTCTCCTCGATCACGAGCACTTCGTCGAGCCCGTCGACGAAGGTCTCGACGCGCGTCATCTCGAGCGGATACGACAGGCCGACCTTGTAGATCCGCACGCCGGCGGCGTCGAGATCGGCAACCGTCAGGTCGAGGCGGCGCAGCGCTTCCATCAGGTCGAGGTGCGCCTTGCCGCAGGTGACGATGCCGACGTTCGCGTGCGTGCTCGGCGCGATCCACTTGTCGATGCTGTTGGTGCGCGCGAAATGGCGCACCGCGTCGAGCTTCGCGGCGAGGCGCGCCTCGATCGTCAGGCTCGGCAGATCGGGCCAGCGGTTGTGCAGGCCGCCCGACGGCGGCGTGAAGCCTTCCGGTGCCGGCCACTGCGTCTGCAGCGCGTCGAGGTCGACGGTCGAGCCCGACTCGACCGTTTCCGAGATCGCCTTGAAGCCGACCCATGCGCCCGAGTAGCGCGACAGCGCCCAGCCGTACAGGCCGAATTCGAGCATGTCGGCGATGTTCGCCGGGTTCACGACCGGCATGTGCCACGCGATCATCGCGAAGTCGCTCTGGTGCGGCATCGACGACGACACGCAGCCATGGTCGTCGCCCGCGACGACCAGCACGCCGCCGTGCGGCGACGAACCGTACGCGTTGCCGTGCTTCAGCGCGTCGCCGGCGCGATCGACGCCCGGACCCTTGCCGTACCACATCGCATACACGCCCTCGACCGTGCGCTCGGGATCGGCTTCGACGCGCTGCGTGCCGAGCACGGCCGTGCCGCCGAGTTCCTCGTTGATCGCCGGCAGGAAGCGCACGCCGCTGGTATCGAGCAGTTTCTTCGCCTTCCACAGCTGCTGGTCGACCATGCCGAGCGGCGAGCCGCGATAGCCGCTGACGAAGCCGGCCGTGTTGAGTCCCTGCTCGATGTCGACCGTGCGCTGCATCAGCAGCAGGCGGACCAGCGCCTGCGTGCCGGTCAGGAAGATCCGGCCGCGCGTCGCGGTCAGGTTGTCGGTCAGGCGGTAGTCGGACAGGGCAGGCGAGCCGTCGACGGGCAGGCGGGCGGTCATGGGGGATGTCTCCGGATTGTGCTGTTCTGGGCTGCGCGGCGGGGCGTCGGGCGACGCGTGACCGGCGGCAGCGAATGGCTCTATTTTTTCGTGCGCAGCCGAGAATGTTTTTTCTCATCTTGCTCGGGCGGGGCTGTAGCGAGAAAAACTGCGCAGGTTTTCGCGTGGATTTGAGAGAGTTTTCGCGCGCGGTGGTGGGGGCGCGGTTGGCGGGTGTCGACGCGGCCGGCCGTCTTGCCGGGAAAACCGATGCGCGCTTGAGGGCATCGCCATGGCCACGCGATGGGTGCTCGAACCCCGTCTGCCAAGGGTTTCGAGGGCTTTTGGCAGTCACCCTCACCGTTGAATTGCACAGGGTTCCGATTGGTCGAGGGCGCCGGATGTCCACAACGCCGCGCCCTTCGCGCCGATCGGGTTCGCGCGCTCACCGTTCGATTGCACAGCATTTCGAGTGGCGTCGGGGCCGGGATGTCCACATCCGGAATCGGCATGCCGTTCGCCCGGGTGTCGACGCTCACCGTTGGAATTCACAGCGCGACGAGTGGGTCCTGACGGTGGATATCCACATCCTGGCCGGCTCGTTTCGACGATCCGCTGTTCACCCTCACCGTTCGAATACACAGGGTCGTGAGTGGGTTCGTCGGGCGGATATCCACGCCGGAATACGCATGCTGCGCGACTACCGCTTCGCACTCACCGTTGAAATGCACAGGGCTTCGACTGGCTGCGGCGGCTGTTTTCCACGGCCGGACCTGCATTGCCAGCGGGCCGTGCGCGTATGCTCACCGGTGAAAATCACAGCGCTTCGAGTGGCTTGGGGGGCCGGATATCCACATCGGGGAAAATCGGCCGATCGCTCGCGGAGGCGCGTTTCATCGAGCGCCGGCGACGCGGCAATCCATGCCGGAGGCGGCTGGTCACCCGATCGGACGCTGACACTCACCGTCGAAAAACACAGTGCCGCGAGTCGTTTCGGCGGGCGGATATCCACACTGAAATGCGCACGGTGCGCCTGACACGGCACGTGCTCCAGGCGACGTCATCAGCCGGACGGCCGCGCCCGGACGGGCTGCCGGCCAATGATGCGCGGATACTCACCGTTGAATTCCACAGCGCGTCGAGTCGCTTGGGAGATCGCGAATGCGCGACGAAATTCGCACGTTCCGGACCACGTGCCCGCGCTTGCCGTTAGAATGCACGCCCGCTCGATCGCGATCCGGACCCGGATATCGGCGTCGCGACGCACATCGGGCTCGGTCGCGCATTCTTGCATTCCGTCAGAATGCGCGGCGCGCCGAATCACGGCAAAGGCCGGCGAGCCTTGCTGGAACTGGCGCGTCGCGCGATCGGCTTCGACACTCACCGTTGGATTTCACAGCATTTCGCTTGGTCTCGGAGCGAGTTGTCCACACCCTTCTTCACGTATTGCGCGACATCAGGCGATCCTCACCGGTGAAATCCACAGCGCGCCGAGTCGTTTCGGAGCGAGGATATCCACAACCGGTTGCGCGACGGGATCGCCATGCGCACATCGGCGAACGCCTCGGTGCACCGCAACCGGGGACACCCGCAAAGGCTTGTCCGGACTGCCTCGGCGGCACCCTCACCGTTCAAATGCACAGCGTTTCGAGTCGTCGTCTAGCGGGTTGTCCACATCCGCACATCGATGCGCGATCGCGCCGGCACGCGCGCCCGGGCAATGTCATTCGGCAATCGACCGGATGACCGCTGCCGGATTGCCGCCGACCAGCGTATTCGGCGGAACGTCGCGCGTGACGACCGCCGCGGCCGCGACGACCGAATTCTCGCCGACCGTCACGCCACCGATGATCGTCGCGCCGGCGCCGATCCACACGTTCCGTCCGATCACGATCGGCTTCGCGACGACGCCGTCGCGCCGCCGCGAAGGCTCGATCGGATGACCGGACGTGATCAGGCTGACGTTCGGGCCGATCATCACGTCGTCGCCGATCTCGAGTCCGCCCAGGTCGTAGAACGTGCAGTTCTGGTTGACGAACACGTTGCGCCCGAGCTTCATGCCGGTGCCACCCGTCGCGTGAAACGGCGGGATCAGCACGAAGCCGTCGTCGACCTGCGTGCCGATCAGTTCTCCGAACAATGCACGAACCTCGCCTGCATCGTCGAACGTCAGACGGTTGAGCCGCGCGGTGATCGCCATCGCGCGCTTGACCTCGGCCACCATGGCCGCCGATTCCGGTGTTCTCCGCGAAATGATCGTGGTGCGATCGTCGTTTGCCATGCGTGACTTGTCTCCAGTGATGTCCGTGTTTCGCGATGCTTTGGCGGTCGTGGCCGAATGCCTGCGAGGTCATGTGTCAGGAGGCTGCGGGGGGCGCGGCGTCCATGGGGGGCGATGTCATTTTCCACCATGATTTTTGTCGATCTTCATAACTAGTCTTCATATAACTAGTTATTCCAAAACCTCCTTATCCCACCGGGCTTTGCCGGATTTTCCGCCCGATTCACGCTCGACACACAACGCCGCCAACAGACTCGCTCAGCCGTACCGCCCTTGGCCGGGCACCCCTCGCCGCCCCTGTCCGAACCTCCTGCGCTCGGGTACGCTTGAGCATCGACCTGACCGACACCGGCACCCAAACGCGGAGGCGCGATGAAGCTCTACTACTGGCCGAAGACCCGGGCATTCCGGGCGTTGTGGATGCTCGAGGAAACCGGCGTGGTGTACGAACTCGTGCCGATCGACCTGCGCTCGCACGAACAGGGCAGCGACGCATTCGTGCAGGTCAACCCGATGGCCAAGCTGCCCGCGCTCGACGACGGCAGCGCGCCGTTCGCCGAATCGGGTGCCGTGCTGCTCTACCTCGCCGACCGCTGCCCGGGCGCCGGGCTCGGCATCGCGCCCGACGATCCGCTGCGCGGCCGTTTCCTCCAATGGATGTTCTTCACGCCGACCTGCCTCGAACCGGCGATGGCCGAGAAATTCACCGGCGCGTCGGGCAATCCGGTCGCGTTCGGCTGGGGCAACATCACGCGTGTGCAACGCGCACTCGCGCAAGCGCTCGCCCATCACCCGTGGCTCGTCGGCGATCGCTTCACCGCGGCCGACCTGCTGCTCGCCAGCACGCTGAAGATCGCGTTCGACGCGCATCTGCTGCCGCACGAAGGCGTGCTCGGCGACTACGTCGCACGCGCCGAGGATCGCGACGCGTTTCGTCGCGCCGTTGCGATCGAACAACGCGAAGCGGCGCGATTGCTGCACGCGTGACGCGCGAGAGGCCGGCCCCTCGCTCACGCCTGCGCGCCCGGACCCTGCGCCGACGCGCCCGCTTCGACCACCACGCCGGGCGACCCACGCTCGTCGGTGTCGACGTCGATCGGCACGACTTCATGAAAATACGTGTAGTCGATGTGCGTGATGCCGTCCTCGTCGTGCATCAGGTCGACATAGCGGTGACGCCAGCGGATCTCGTCATGCGCCCACGAATGACGCGCCTGCATGACCTGCGCGGTCGTTTCGTCCGAGCCCTCGATCGTGATCAGCAACGACGCGTCGCGCGCGGCAAGCGATTCGGGCGTCTCGCCGAACAGCGCGCTCGACTCGTCGATCACGTGCATCAGGTTCCAGCCGAGCAGGAAGATCGGGTGCTCGCTGCGCACGAGCGGCAGGTCGTGGATCTTGCGCAGCGAGTAGCCCTCGTGCGTGCCTTCGATGCGCATCAGCCGCAACTTCGCCTGCGCCTCGGCAATCACGTTCTGGCGCGCATTCGCGGCGCGCACCATCAGCGTCATCCTGCCGTTCAGCGGCCGCACGATCGCGTTGCGCGCGAACAGGATCTTCGCCTGCGGCCGCGAGAAGCGCGCGAACACGAGCCCCGTGGCCAATGCGATGCTCGACATCCCGACGAAGATCTCGAACGTCGCGACGAGGTGCGCATAGACGGTCTGCGGATGCATGTCGCCGTAGCCGACGGTCGCGAGCGTCTCGACGCTGAAGAAGAACGCACCGCCGAAGCCGGCCGGCGACTGGTTCGCGATCGGCGCATGGCCGAGCAGGTAGAGCGTCGCGAAGCCGCCGTTGAGCAGCAGGAACAGCACCGCGAGCGACAGGAAGAACACGGGCCAGCTCACCGTCAGCGCGCGATGGTAGAAATCGCGCCAGCCGAGCGGCGGCATCCCGTATGCGATCACCGGGCGGGTGCCCGACCAGATCTTGCGGCCACGGCCGCGGGGGGCTGGGGAGGACGAATCGACGGTCATCGCGCGGCGCCGGTTGCAGGGAGGCGATGAGCGTAGCATGCGCGGCGGCGGTCGGGAATGCGTGCCGTCGCGAAACGGAAGTCCGCCGCGCGATGCCGAAAAAAACCGGCTGCGTGTGCAGCCGGCTGCGATGTCGTCGTGTGGGCCGCGCGCGATGCGCGCCGTGCTTACTTCCGGTCGACGATCACCTGGTCGAACGTGCCGCCGTCGGCGAAATGCGTCTTTTGCGCGTTCGCCCAGCTGCCGAAAACCTGCTCGACGCTGAACGTCTTCAGCGCCTTGAACTCGGCCGCATGCTTCTTCAGCACGTTCGCGTCGCGCGGGCGCAGATGGTGCTGCGCGATGATCTCCTGCGCTTCCGGCGTGTACAGGTAGTCGAGATAGGCCTGCGCGACCTTGCGCGTGCCTTTCTTGTCGACGACCTTGTCGACGACGGCGACGGGCGGCTCCGCGAGGATGCTCGCCGACGGATACACGGCGTCGAACTGCGCGCCCGATGCGCCGGTGTCCATCAGCGCGACTTCGTTCTCGAACGTGACGAGCACGTCGCCGATGCCGCGCTGCGTGAACGTCGTCGTCGCGCCGCGGCCGCCCGAGTCGAGCACCGGCACGTTGCGGAAGATCGCCTTCTCGAAGTCGAGCGCCTGCTGGTCGGTCGCGCCCTTCTGCTTCTGGAAGCCCCACGCGGCAAGATACGCGTAGCGGCCGTTGCCCGACGTCTTCGGGTTCGCGATGATCACCTGGACGCCCGGCTTGGCGAGATCGCTCCAATCCTTGATCGCCTTCGGATTGCCCTTGCGCACGAGGAACACCATCGTCGTGGAATACGGCGAGCTGTTGTCCGGGAAGCGCGCGCGCCAGTCCTTCGGCAGCAGTTGCCCGCGCTCGGCGAGCAGGTCGATGTCGTTCGGCTGGTTCATCGTCACGACGTCGGCCTGCAGCCCCTGCAGCACCGACAGCGCCTGCGCGCTCGACGCGCCGTGCGACTGCTTGATCGTGACGGTCTCGCCGGCCTTCTGCTTGTACGCGGCGGCAAAGCTCGTGTTGATGTCCTTGTACAGCTCGCGCGTCACGTCGTACGACACGTTCAGGATCGACGTGTCCGCGTGCGCGGCCGTCGCCGCCACGACCAGCGCCGCCGCCGCGCCCGTGTGCAGCCAGCGGCCGATCCCCTTGATGCTTGCCATCGTGATGTGCCCCGTTTCCAGTGGTGGTGAATGTGCGTGACGGCACGCGTACGCGCTGTCATCGAAACGTAAGCGGGCATTCTAGCGGCCGGGCGCGGCGGTCTTTCCAATCAGTCGTGGAAAGCAAATCTCGAATCCTGCTAAACGCCGGCCGACGCTCGCGCGCGCCGCCGATCCGGTGTTAAGATCGCCGCTCAGCCCACTCACGGTTCGTCCATGTCCGCTACCCTGCGCTCGCTTTCGATCCTTGCCGCCGTCGCGGCAGGTACGCGCGCGGCCGGGCTGAAACTGAAAAAACGACTCCTCGACTGACGGGGACGTCGCGTCCCGTCAGGCGAATGCCGGACGGGATGCCCGCAGGTCGTTTCTTTCTCCTTGCATGCACGCCTCGCTCCGGCACCCCGCCGGCGGAACGGTTCCTTCCCACTCCGTTTCCACCATGAGGCTTTGCATGAACACACGTTTCGAAGGTATCTGGCTGCCGATCATCACGCCGTTTCACCACGGCGAAGTCGACCATGCAGCGCTCGCTCGGCTCGCGCGTCACTACGCGGGCGCAGGCATCGCGGGCTTCGTCGCGGGCGCGACGACCGGCGAAGGCGTGCTGCTCGACTCCCGCGAACAGGATGCGGTGTTCGCGACGCTGCGCGACGCGGCGCCCGGACTGCCGATCGTCGTCGGGCTGACCGCGAGCGCGACGCACTTCGCGGCCGCGCGCGCACGCGAACTTGCCGCGCTGCGACCCGACGGGCTGCTCGTCACGCCGCCCGTCTACGTGCGGCCGACGCAGGACGGCATCCGCCGCCATGTCGAGGCGATCGTCGACGCGGCCGACTTGCCGGTGCTCGTCTACAACATCCCGTACCGCACCGGCGTGAACGTCGAACTGGACACGCTGCAGGCGCTCGCGCGCGACCCGCGCGTCGCCGGCATCAAGGAATGCGGCGGCACGCTCGACCGGATGAGCCGGCTCGTGCACGACACGCCCCTCACGATCCTGTCCGGCGACGACAACCAGAACTTCGCGGCGATGTGCGCGGGGGCGCACGGCGCGATCGCGAGCAGCGCGCACGTGCTGCCCGAATGGCATGTGCGGATCCATGCGCTGTTGCGCGACGGGCGGCTCGCCGACGCGCGACGCCTGTCGGTCGCGCTGCAGCCGCTCGTCGCGGCGCTGTTCGCGGAGCCGAACCCGGCACCGGTGAAGGCCGTGCTCGCCGCGCAAGGGTGGTGCGAGGACGGGTTGCGGCTGCCGTTCGTGCCGGCGAGCGAAGGGTTGCGGGAACGGTTGGATAAGCTCTGTGCGGAGCTCGATGCGTCCGCGTCGGCTGGTGCGGCGGCGTAGAGATTCGATCCCGAAACTGTTTCAGACCGTCAAGATTCTTGACGCGCCATACCGCGCAAGATGGCCGTCGGCGGTGATGAGCACCATCGGCTCGTACGAGGCCTGCGCGACCAGCAATCGGTCGAACGGGTCGCCATGGTGGAGGGGAAGATGACGAACGGCCGCACCGTGCGCCGCCCGAACGGCCAGTTCGCGGTATTGACTCGTCTTGAGCTTGTCGACCAGCCGATCCACATCGACATCCAGCTTCCCCTTGCCGGCTTTGATGGCCACTTCCCAGATGCTCGCACTGCTGATGAACACTTCGTCCGCGGAATCAATCAACCTGCGCGCGCGAACACTCAGCCTCGGATTATTCGCAACCATCCAGAGAAAGATATGCGCATCGAACAGCAGTCGCATTACTTGCCTTCGAACGCGTCCAATAAATCATCGGGGAGCGGCGCATCGAAGTCGTCGGCGATCCAGATCTCCCCCTCAAGCGCTCCGTACGGATGAATCGGCCTGAGCGGTACGAGCCGGACCGACTGCTTGCCGTTCTGCGTGATCACGACACGTTCGCCGGCGATCGCGGCATCGAGCAGCCTTTGCAGGTCGAGCGTGGCTTCGGGGACAGTGGCAACTTGCATGATGGGCTCCATTGGGTGACCCACCATTGTTACGGCATTCACCCTGTTGCACCAATGGGCCGAACGTCCAGCCGAATGCACGCTTGCCGATCGATATCATGCCGCCAGCGCCGCCGCCCCCTCCGTCGCCTCCCGCACCGCCTGCGTCACGATCCGCGCGAGCCGGTCGACCGTCGGTGTCGCCGACGACGTGCGCCGCAGCAGGATCAACGGCAGGCTCGGCAGTGCCGGCAGCCCGCACGACGCCGCGTCGAGCACGCGCACCGACGCCGGCAGCCCGTAGTGCGAGCGCACCGTCAGCCCGAGGCCAGCCGCCGCCGCGGCCCATAACCCGGCGAGGCTGGGCGTCGTGAACGCGATGCGCCACGCCATGCCCGCGCGATCGAGCGCATCGGTCGCCGTGCCGAAGAACCGGCACGGCCGGTCGAACACGACGAGCGGCAGCGGCTCGCCGCGTGCTCGCTCGACACGGCCGTTCGTTTCATCCGCATCACCTTCGGCCCCGTCGTCGCCCTCCGGTACCCCGAATCCACCGGCGCCCACCGCACCGATCCATTGCATCGGCACCTGCGCGATCGTTTCGCTGCCGATCCCCGCCCGCGACACGAACTCGGCCAACGAAGGATCACCCCATACCAGCGCCAGATCGAGCTGGTTCGCATCGAGCCGCTCGAACAGGTCGGCATTGCACGCCACGCGCGCCTCGATCTTCACCTTCGGATGCGCACGCGCGAATCGCCCGAGCACGTCCGGCAGGATCGCCTCGCCGAAATCTTCCTGCAGCCCGACACGCACCCAGCCGTCGAGATTCACGCCGCGCACGGCCGCCGCAGCTTCGTCGTTCAGCGCGATCATCCGCCGCGCATAACGCAGCATCGCGTCGCCGGCGTCGGTCAGCGCGAGCCCGCGCCCGGCCTTCACGAACAGCGGCGTGCCGGCCTGCTCCTCGAGCTTGCGGATCTGCGCGCTCACCGCCGACGACGAGCGCGCGACGCGGTCGGCCGCCTTCGCGAAGCTGCCGAGATCCACGCCCGCGACGAGGCTGCGCAGCGCGGCCACGTCGAAGTTGGGCCGCGCCAGCGCGGCATCGGCCCAGGCGAGCGGCTCGCCGCCGCGCGGAATGTCTTGTCCGGGCATCTCAATCATCCTGTTTTATCGAACGATTCATCAAATACTTTCCGATTTTCAGGATGAATGTAGGCCGCCAGACTAGGGATGTCAATTTCCAACCGGGCCTGCCGCCATGGATACCTCGTGCATCGTTTCCTCCTCGCCCGCCCGCGCCGCGCGCGGCGCGGCCCATCGCTGGCGCGTGCTGGCAGCCGGCGTCGCCGCGAACATGAGCTTTTCGGCGGCCGCGGCCGGCATTCCGACCACGGCCGTCTGGATGCGTTCGGCCTATCACCTCGACAACGGCGCGCTCGGCCTCGTGCTCGGCGCGCTCGGCTTCGGCGTCGCGCTGTCCGAGCTGCCGTGGGGGATCGCGGCCGACCGCTTCGGCGATCGCCGCGTGCTGCTGACCGGGCTCGTCGCGACGGCCGCGATGCTCGCGCTGATGGTGTGCACGATCGTCCCGACCGCGCACGCGGTACCGCCGCTGATGCGCGTCGTCGCGGCGATGTGCTGCGTCGGCCTGCTCGGCGGCAGCGTGAACGGGTCGAGCGGACGCGCGGTGATGCGCTGGTTCGGCGAGCGCGAACGCGGGCTCGCGATGAGCATCCGCCAGACGGCCGTGCCGCTCGGCGGCGGCGTCGGCGCGGCGCTGCTGCCGTCGCTCGCGTCGCATCTCGGCTTCGCCGCGGTGTTCGGCGCGCTGATGCTGCTGTGCGCGGGATCGGCCGCGCTGACCTGGCGCTGGCTGCACGAGCCGCCCGCCGAGCCGGCCGCGCCGCACCTCGCCACGCATCGCCCCGCCGAGCGGCAGCCGTCCGCGCAGCATGCGCGCAATCCGCTCGCGAGCGGCCCCGTGTGGCGCATCGTGGTCGGCATCGGCCTGCTGTGCACGCCGCAGTTCGCGGTGCTCACGTTCGCGACGGTGTTCCTGCACGACTTCGGCCGGCTCGGCCTCGCCGGCATCAGCGCCGCGATGGTCGTGCTGCAGATCGGCGCGATGGCGATGCGCGTGTGGAGCGGCCGTCATACCGACCGGCACGGCAACCGGCGCGCGTATCTGCGCGGATCGGTATTCGTCGCGGCCGGGTCGTTCGCGCTGCTCGCAGCCGCAACGGCCGGCAGTGCGCACGTGCCGCTCGCCGCGATCGTCGCGATTCTCGTGCTTGCCGGCATCTGCGTGTCGGCGTGGCACGGCGTCGCGTACACGGAGCTCGCGACGCTCGCGGGCGCCAACCACGCGGGCACCGCGCTCGGGATGGCGAACACGGTCGTCTACCTCGGGCTGTTCGCGACGCCGCTCGCGATTCCGCCGCTGCTCGCGGTCAGTTCGTGGAGCGTGGTGTGGCTCGCGACCGCGCTGATCGCCTGCGCGACCTATCCGCTGTTCTCCGCGAAATAGCAGCGCCCCGCCTCATGCGGGTGTCGCGGCACACACCGCGACACCCGCACATCCGTCAGGCCGCCTCGCGCGCCAGCGCGCGTCGCACCGCCGGCCGCTCGGCCTCGCGCTGCGCATGGGCCGTCCACGCCGCATGCCGCGTCATGTCGAGTCCGGTCGCTGCGCCCCAGCGATACAGCACGAACAGGAACGGATCGACGATCGAATGCGCGCCCGGCTCGGCCCACGTGCGGCCGTCGGCGAGCGCGGCTTCGATCGACGCATTCGCCGCTTCGATCGTGCCGCGCCCGTGCGTGCTGACCGCACCGTGCAGCGCCGGATCGTCGATGAAGCGGCCCGGCCGCCACAACGCACCGTAACCGACGCCGTGCACCCAGCCGACCAGCCAGGCAAGCCATTCGTGACACCGCGCCTCGCGCAGCGGATCGCCGGGCGGCAGCAGTTGCGCATCCGGATGGCGGCGAGCGAGATACGTGAGGATCGCCGGTGTTTCGGTCAGCACGCGCGACTCGCCCGGAATCGCGAGCACGGGCACGCGCGCCTTCGCGTTGATCGCGAGATAGGGCGCCGCGAGGTTCTGCCGCTTCTGCACCGAGACGATCTCGACGTCGAACGGCGCGCCGGTTTCCTCCAGCGCGATGTGGGCGGCAAGCGAGCAGGCGCCCGGCGAAAGATAGAGACGATATGCGTTCATGGTGTGTGGCCCGACGGGACTGTGGAAGACGGAACCGAGTGTAGGAACGGGTACCGGTGCGCGACAAACGATGAATTGTCGTGCTCGGACATTAGTGTTACTAATACCCGCATGCGACGCATCCACCTCCCTCCGCTGCAGACGCTGCGCGCGTTCGAGACCGCCGTGCGGCTGCAGAGCTTCACGCGCGCGGCCGACGCGCTCGCGCTCACGCAAGGCGCGGTGAGCCAGCACATCCGCGCGCTCGAGGCGCAGCTCGGCTATCCGCTCTTCACGCGCGAACGCAACGGCGCGACACCGACGCATGCCGCGCACGCGCTCGCGCTGCAGGTGCGCCAGGGCCTGAGCGTGCTCGAACGCGCGTTCGAGCCGGCACTCGCGGTACGCAGCCGCCCGCGTACCTGCGACGTGACGCTGAACGTCAGCGTGCTGCCGAGTGTCGCCGAGCGCTGGCTCGCGCCGCGCCTGCCGCGCTTCACGGCCGCGCATCCGCACATCGCGATCGCGCTGCACCCGGACGTGGCGCTCGCGCCGCTGCGCAAGCGCGATCGCATCGACGTCGCGCTGCGCTACGGGCCCGGCACCTGGCCAGGCGTCGTCGCCGAAAAGCTGATGAACGAGACGATCTTCCCGGTCGCGAGCCCCGCGTACCGCAACCGCGACGGCATCGCGCCACGCGTGCCGGCCGATCTCGTGCGCGCCACGCTGCTGCGCCATCCCGCGCAGCCCTGGGAGCCGTGGTTCCAGGCCGCGCGGCTCGACCTCACCGAATCCGCGCGCGCACCGCGCTTCACCGATGCGAACGCATTGATCGACGCGACACTGCAAGGCCGCGGCGTCGCACTCGCGCGCCGCTCGCTGATCGAACCCGAGCTCGCGGACGGCACGCTCGTGCGCGTGTCGACGGTGCGCGTGACCGACGTGTATGCGCACTACGTCGTGTGGCGCCCCGGCCATCCGCACGAAGCGGCGATCCGCACGTGGCTCGACTGGCTGCGCAGCGAGGTGCGGCGCAGGACGCCGAGGCGCTGACCGGCAGCGATCGACGGCAGCCGGCTGCCGGTCCGCCGCACGCGAAAGCCGTTGGTCAGCCTGACGAAAGCCTTTCGCGATCACATGCCGGACGCAAACGATTCACCGAAACGTCGCATCGCACCGGCATACTCGAAAACGTTTCCCGATCAGCCTGCCAGGAGAGAAGTCATGCGTCGCGTTTCCGTCGTCGTCGTTCTTTGTGCCGCCGTTCTCGTCGCCGCCTGCAGCGACGACGGGCAGCACGACGCCCACGCGACCGACGCCTCGCAGCAAGCCGGCGCATCGGCCGGCGCCGCCAGCGCGTTCAACAACGGTGCCGCCGCGAACACCGCCGCGTCCGATGCCGCACCGCTCGCGCCGCCCGTCGTGCACTACCCGCCCGATGACGACGACGACGCGAAGCCTGCGACGAACGCAACGAACGCGGCCGCGTCGAGCGCCGCGGCATCGTCGCCGGGCTGATCCCGCCGCTTCCGCCCCCCCGACCGCAGAACCGAGGTGAACAACATGACGTCATCGAGCCGCCGCCGTTTCCTGCATACCGTCGCACAATCCGCGGGCGCCGCCGTTGCGCTCAACGCTTTTCCCGAATCGATCCGCCGCGCGCTCGCGATTCCCGCCGCGCGCGGCACCGGCACGATCCGCGATGTCGAGCACATCGTCGTGTTCATGCAGGAAAACCGCTCGTTCGATCATTACTTCGGACACCTGCGCGGCGTGCGCGGCTACAACGACCGCTTCCCGATCCCGCTGCCGAACGGCAAGCCGGTGTGGTACCAGCCGTCGAAGGCCGATCCGGGCAAGCCCGTGCTGCCGTTCCGGCTGAACACGCTGACGACGAGCGCGCAGTGCGTGGGCGATCTCGACCACTCGTGGTACAAGACGCACGCGGCGATCGACGGCGGCCGCTACGACCAGTGGCCCGCGAACAAGACCGACATGACGATGGGCTATCACGTGCGCGAGGACATCCCGTTCCACTACGCGCTCGCCGATGCGTTCACCGTGTGCGACAACTACTTCTGCTCGCTGCCGGGGCCGACGCACCCGAACCGCTCGTACCTGATGACGGGCACGGTCGACCCGACCGGCAAGTTCGGCGGCCCGCTGCTCGACAACAGCGACTACGTCGACGGCGACGGGCCGCCGGCGTACCAGCTGCTGTCGTGGACGACCTTTCCCGAACGCCTCGAGGCGCACGGCGTGTCGTGGCAGATCTACCAGCAGGGCACGACCGGCAACGATCCGTACAACGGCAACTACGGCACCAACGTGCTGCAGAACTTCGCGAACTTCATCAACGCGAAGCCCGGTTCGTCGCTGTACCAGCGCGCGCAGACGGTGCGCACGCTCGACAACCTGAAGGACGACGTGATCAACGACCGGCTGCCGCAGGTATCGTGGCTGTGCCCGCCGGCCGCGTTCTCCGAGCATCCGAAATACACGCCCGCGTACGGCGCGAACTACACGTCGCAGATCCTCGATGCGCTCACGTCGAACCCGGACGTGTGGCGCAAGACCGTGCTGTTCATCATGTACGACGAGAACGACGGCTTCTTCGACCACATCGTGCCGCCGCAGCCGCCGACGTCGACCGCGCAGGGCGCGTCGACCGTGACGACCGACGGCGAGCTGCATACGGTCGTGAACCCGGGCCGCGGCGGCAGCTATACGGCCGACGGCCTGCCGTACGGCCTCGGGCCGCGCGTGCCGATGACGGTCGTGTCGCCGTGGACCAAGGGCGGCTACGTGTGCTCGCAGGTGTTCGACCACACGTCGGTGATCCGCTTCATCGGCGAACGCTTCGGCATCGACGAACCGAACATCACGCCGTGGCGCCGCACCGTGTGCGGCGACCTCACCGCCGCGTTCGACTTCCGCTCGTCGGATGCATCGTTCCCGCCGCTGCCCGACACGAGCCAGTACCGCTCGATCGCGGACCAGCAGTGCACGTCGCAGCCCGCGCCGACCGTGCCCGCAACGCCGTCGCCGGTCGATCCGCAGGAGCCCGGCGTGCGGCCCGCGCGCGCGCTGCCGTACGAGCTGCACGTGAACGCGAGCCTCTATGGCGGGACGAAGCTGCGCATCGAGTTCGCGAACCGCGGCAACCAGGGCGCGCACTTCCACGTGTACGCGACGAACCGCACCGACGGGCCGTGGCGCTATACGGTCGGCGCGCGCCGCGTGCTGCACGCGGACTTCGACCTGACGGAGACGAACGGCGTGTATGCGTTCTCGGTATACGGGCCGAACGGCTTCGTGCGCGTGTTCTCCGGCAACGTGTCGGCCGCGACCGCGCGTCACCGCAACCCGGCGCAGCCGGAGGTGAAGGCCGGCTACGACATCGCGAACGGGAACCTGTACCTGAAGCTGCGCAACCACGGCGGCGCCCACGTCACGCTGACGCTGACCGACAACGCGTACGGTGCGCCGTCGCGGCAGGTGACGCTGCACGGCGACGACGAGCAGGTCGAGCAGTGGGCGCTCGCGTCGAGCCACCACTGGTACGACGTGACGGTCAGCGACGGCGCGAACGGCACGTTCTCGCGCCGCTACGCAGGCCACGTGGAAAACGGCCGGCCGAGCTATTCGGATCCGGCCGCCGTCAAGCCGGTCGCCGCGTCGTAAGCGCGACGGCCTGCGCCGTCAGACCGCGTGCGCCAGCGCGCGGTCGACGAGCGCGGTTTCGAAGCCGTCGTCCGCGTCGCGAAAGCGCAGCGGCGCCGCGCAATGCACCAGCGTATCGATGAAGTATTTCGCGCGCGGCCACGGTCCGAAGCCGGCTGCCGTGTTGATGTGCCCGGCGTCGCCGAGGTTCACGAACGCGCTGCCCAGGCGTTGTGCGAGCGCGCGCGCATCGGCGAGCGGCATCCACGGATCGGTCTCGCTGCCGATCACGATCGACGGCACCGCGAGCCGGCGCGCGTCGAACGGCCCGGCGAACGTGAATTTCTTCGGGCTGGCGGGCGCGACGAACAGGACGCCCGCGACATCGCCCGCATGCGGCCCCTGCGTGAGCGCATGCGCGGCCGCGAGGCAGCCGAAGCTGTGCGCGGCGAGCACGAACGGGCCGCGCTCGCGATCGAGCAGCGTGCGCACCGAGTGCGCCCAGCCTGCGAGATCGGGCGCGTCCCAGTCGTCCTGCTCGACGCGCAGCGAACGCGGAAACTGCCGCTCCAGCCAGGTTTGCCAGTGAGCGCCTTCGCTGCCGTGCAGGCCCGGAACGGTGACGAGCCGCGGCGGCCACGCCGATTTGCTGCATGCGCTCATGATTGCCCTCGCTTGCTTGAAGACGAGGTTCGATTGTGGCGCGGCGGCCGCGGCCGCCGAACCAATATTTTGTGCTTTGCTTTTGCGCGGCCGGCGCCCCGGCGGCCGCGCGCGCCGGGCGGACAGCCCGCGCGACGGCGCAATGCGCCGCGAAACCGTAGAATGTGGGCTTCCCGCCAGCTTCACACCGAGCCGGGCCGGGCGCCGATGCGCCGGGCCCGGTCGTCAGGAGACGCACGATGTCCGCTACGCCCGCCGGCGCGCTGCGCCCGGCCCCGCTCGCCCTGCCCGTGACGCGCCCCGCCGGCGCGCACGCCATCACGCAATGAAGATCCTGTTCTACTCCCCGCACCAGGAAGCCGCCGCATGGCGCGACGAGATCGCGCACGCGCTGCCGGAAGCCGAGCTGCGCGCGTGGCAGCCGGGCGACACGGCCGCCGCCGACTACGCGCTCGTGTGGCGCGCGCCGCGCGAATTCTTCGCACCGCGCGACGGCCTGCGCGCGATCTTCAACCTCGGCGCGGGCGTCGACGCGTTGCTCGCGCTCGAGCGCGCGCATCCGGGCACGCTGCCCGCGCACGTGCCGCTCTTGCGGCTGGAAGATTCGGGCATGGCGCAGCAGATGGTCGAATACGTGACGCACGCGGTGCTGCGCTACCTGCGCCGCTTCGACGAATACGATGCGCTGCAGCGCGAGTGCCGCTGGCAGCCGCTCGAACCGCATCCGCGCGCGAGCTTTACCGTCGCCGTGCTCGGCCTCGGCGTGCTCGGCGCGCAGGTCGCGCGCGCACTCGCCGCGCTCGGCCTGCCCGTGCGCGGCTACAGCCGCAGCGCGAAGCAGCTCGACGGCGTCACGACCTTCGCCGGCGAAGGCGCGTTCGACGCGTGCATCGACGGCGCGAAGGTGCTCGTCAACCTGCTGCCGAGCACGCCCGACACCGACGGCATCCTGTCGTCGCGCGCATTCGCTCGGCTCGCGCCCGGCGCGTACGTCATCAACGTCGCGCGCGGCGCGCATCTCGTCGAGGCCGACCTGCTCGACGCGCTCGCGAGCGGCCGGATCGCCGCGGCCACGCTCGACGTGTTCCAGCATGAACCGCTGCCGGCAGACCATCCGTTCTGGCACGCGCCGCGCATCACGATCACGCCGCACAGCTCGGCCGAGACGCTGCGCGCGGAAGCCGTCGAGCAGATCGCCGGCAAGATCCGCGCGTTCGAGCGCGGCGAGCGTGTCGGCGGCGTCGTCGACTACGCGCGCGGCTACTGAATTCTGCCCTACCGAAAAATCAGGAGACAACCATGACGTTCCCCACCGCCGTCAAGATCGTCGAAGTCGGCCCGCGCGACGGCCTGCAGAACGAGAAGACGTTCGTGCCGACCGACGTGAAGATCGCGCTCGTCGACCGGCTGTCGCGCGCCGGCTTCCGCAATGTCGAGGCCGCGTCGTTCGTGTCGCCGAAATGGGTGCCGCAGATGGCCGACGGCGCCGACGTGATGGCCGGCATCGAGCGCCGCGCGGGCACCGTGTACTCGGTGCTCACGCCGAACCTCAAGGGCTTCGAGAACGCGGTCGCCGCACGCGCTGACGAAGTCGTGATCTTCGGCGCGGCGAGCGAGGCGTTCTCGCAGCGGAACATCAACTGCAGCATCGCCGAGAGCATCGCGCGCTTCGAGCCCGTCGCGAAGGCCGCGAAGGACGCGGGCCTGCGGCTGCGCGGCAGCGTGTCGTGCACGCTCGGCTGCCCGTACCAGGGCGAGGTGCCGGTCGCGTCGGTCGTCGACGTCGTCGAGCGCTTCGCGGCGCTCGGCTGCGACGAGATCGACATCGCCGACACGATCGGCGTCGGCACGCCGAAGCGTACGCGCGAAGTGCTCGCGGCCGTCACGCGCGTGTTCCCGCGCGAACGCCTGTCGGGCCACTTCCACGACACCTACGGCCAGGCGCTCGCGAACATCTACGCGGCGCTGTTCGAAGGGATCGAGATCTTCCACGCGTCGGTCGCGGGCCTGGGCGGCTGCCCGTACGCGAAGGGCGCGACCGGCAACGTCGCGACCGAGGACGTGCTGTACCTGATGCAGGGCCTCGGCATCGACACCGGCATCGATCTCGCACAAGTCGTCGCCGCCGGCGACTTCATCTCGAACGCGATCGGCCGCGCGAACGTGTCGCGCGCCGGTCGTGCACTGCTCGCCAAGGCACAAAGCGCGGCCGACGACGCGACCTGCGTGTGACCACGGCACTTCACGGATTCCTCAACATGACGACACCTGCTTCCTTCGATTCCCTCCCCGATTCCGCGCGACGCGTCGCGCTCCTGCTGCGCGAGCGCGGCCATGCGAACGGCATCGTGATGCTCGCCGAAACCGGCAAGACGTCGGCCGAAGCCGCGGCCGGGCTCGGCTGTTCGGTCGCGCAGATCGCGAAGTCGATCCTGTTTCGCCGGCAGTCGGACGGCGCGCCCGTGCTGGTGATCGCGAGCGGCGTCAATCGCGTCGACGAGAAGAAGGTGGCCGCGCAGGTCGGCGCGGTCGGCCGCGCGGACGCGAAGTTCGTGCGCGACAACACCGGCTACGCGATCGGCGGCGTCTGCCCGATCGGCCATCTCGTCGAACCCGTCACGCTGATCGACGCCGACTTGCTCACGCTCGACAGCCTGTGGGCCGCGGCCGGCCATCCGCACGCGGTGTTCAACCTGTCGCCGGACGAACTCGTGTCGCTGACGGGCGCGCCGGTTGCGGACGTCGCGTTGCGGGAGCCCGCATGAGCGACGTGACGGTAGCGGTGCCGGTCGCGACGGTCGCGTCGCCGTGCACCGACGTATGCCGGATCGATCCGCGCACCGACTGGTGTGCGGGTTGCCTGCGCACGCGTGACGAGATCAAGGGATGGCGGGCGTCGGACGACGACGCGAGGCGCGCGCTGCTCGCGCGGCTCGACGCCCGGCGGCGCCTGCTCGCCGGAAGCGAAGCATAAAAAAAAGCCGTTCAGCCTCACGGGCGAACGGCGTCGAGATCGGAATCCTGTGAACGTGATCAACGTCACAGCACGCATCATACGAGCGACGCGGCCGCATCGCATCGGGTGTTTCCCTACAACTTCTTACAGCGCCTTTTCCGCCTGCGCGCGAGCCGCTTTCGCGCGCAATCGTCGTTCCCGGCATTCACGTTCGGCGGACCGCAACGGCATCGCACCGCGGCGCCGAATCGTACGACCGTTTCAGTTGCCGACGGCCGCCCGACGCGCGGGCACGATGCGCCAGCCGAGGTTCACGCCGGCCGCCGCGAGCAGGATCAGCAGCGCGCCGAACACCTGCGTCCACGCGAGCGTCTGCCCGAACGCGACGTGATCGACGACGATCGCGACGACCGGATAGACGAATGACAGCGCGCCCGTCATCGCAGTCGGCAGCTTCTGGATCGCGCCGTACAGCAGCACGTACATCAGGCCCGTGTTGACGACCCCGAGCACGATCAGGTCGAGCCATTGCGCGGCCGTCGCGGGCAGCGTGCCGAAGTGCGCGAACGGCGCGAGCAGCACGACGCCGAGGCCGGCCTGCAGCAGCGCGAGCAGATGCGGCGGCGTCCCCTTCAGGTGCTTCGTGACGATCGACGAGATCGCGTACAGGAACGCCGCGCCGAGCGACAGCGCCACGCCTTCGAGATATTCGCCGGGCACCGCGAGCACGGACGGCTCGACGCGCACCACGAACACGAGCCCGGCGAACGCGAGCGCGAGCCACGCCACCGTCGACGCGGTGATCCGTTCGCGGAACACGATCGCGCCGAGCGCGACGAGCATGAACGGCTGCGTGTTGTAGACGGCGGTGGCCATCGAGATCGACGCGCGCGAATACGCGGCGAACAGCAGCAGCCAGTTCGCGACGATCGCGACGCTGCCGAGCGTCGCGAGCGCGAGCATCCGCGGCGAGAACAACGCGCGGCGCAGGAAGCCGAACGCCGCGCAGACGATCGCGAGCGTCGCGGCGCCGAACAGGCAGCGGAAGAACACGACATTCGTCAGCGGCTGCTGCGACGACATCACGAGCCAGCCGATCGTGCCGGACATCAGCATCGCGACGACCATCTCGGCGGCACCGCGGCGCATTTCATTCGAGGCCATCATGAACTCCGTTGCAGAGGGTGGATGACTTCGATTCTAGAAACTTGCTTTCGCCGCAACCATGGCTAAACTGAAGTGAATCAGCCGAATCACCTTCGAAAGCAAAGCGATCATGCCGAAACGCCTTTCCCCGCCTGCCGTCGCGTCGCTCGACGCGACCGACCGCGCGATTCTCGCGGCGCTCGCCGACGACGCGCGCATCGCCACCAGCGAACTTGCGCGGCAGATCGGGCTGTCGGCGCCCGCGACCGCCGACCGCGTGCGGCGGCTCGAAGCGCAGGGCGTGATCGTCGCGTTCACCGTCGAGCTCGACCCGCGCGCGCTCGGCTACACGCTGCAGGCGATCGTCCGCGTGAAGCCGCTGCCGGGCCAGTTGCACCTGGTCGAGGAGTTGCTGCGGCGCATTCCGGAATTCGTCGAATGCGACAAGGTGACCGGCGAAGACTGCTTCATCTGCCGGCTCTACCTGCGCACGATCGAGCACCTCGACGACATCCTGTCGAAGGTGACCGAGCGCGCGGAGACGAGCACCGCGATCGTGAAGTCGACGCCGGTGCCGCGCCGCCTGCCGCCGCTCGTCGAGGACGACCACACGCACCGCTGAGCAGCGGGCGGCGCGTGCCGCCTGCCCGCCCCCTCATGCGGCCGGGTCGCGCGCCTCGAAGAACGCGAGCAGTTCGTCGATCAGCGCGACGGGTGCCTCTTCCGGAATGTAGTGCCCGCAGTCGAGCGCGCGGCCGCTGACGTCGCGTGCGACGCGCCGCCATTCGTCGAGCGGATCGAAGCAGCGGCCGACGATCCCGTGCTCGCCCCACAGCACGCGCAGCGGGCACGCGACCTTGTTGCCGCGCTCGAGATCCGCACGGTCGTGCTCGAGGTCGATCGTCGCCGATGCGCGGTAGTCCTCGCACATCGCATGCACGGCGCCCGGCTGCGCGAGCGCGGCACGGTACGCGTCGAGCGCTTCGGGCGCGAACGGCGCGAGCCCGGCCGACCGGTTGCCCATCACGCGCTCGATGTACGCATCGGTATGCGCGCCGACCAGCGTCTCGGGCAGCGGCGCCGGCTGGATCAGGAAGAACCAGTGGAAGTACGCGGTCGCGAATGCGCGGTCGGTTTTCTCGTACATCGCGAGCGTCGGCGCGATGTCGAGCAGCATCATCCGCTCGACGGCGTCCGCGTGATCGAGCGCGAGCCGGTGCGCGACGCGCGCGCCGCGGTCGTGCGCGCACACATGGAAGTGCTCGAAGCCGAAATGCCGCATCACCGCGACCTGATCGGCCGCCATCGCCCGCTTCGAATACGGCAGGTGCTGCGCGTCGCTCGGCGGCCGGCCCGACGCGCCGTAGCCGCGCAGGTCGGTGGCGATCACCGTGAAATGATTCGCGAGCGTCGCGGCAACGCGATGCCAGATCATGTGGGTCTGCGGATGGCCGTGCAGCAACAGCAGCGGCGGCCCCGCGCCTCCTTTGACACCGAAGATGTCGGTGTCCTGCACCGTCACGCGAAACGGTGCAAACGCCTCAAACGACATGGTTTGTTTCTCGTTGGTTTGTTATGGCGACTATTTTATGAGTGCCCATGCATCTACACAGCGGGACAACCGCCCGAAACCGTAGAAAGAGAACACTCACTCGATTGCCGCCACACCGCGCATTTTGTTAAGCTCGCGTAGAATCGCACGACCGTTCGTATTAATATGAACGTCCTCGAACGCGCCCGGTTCGCCGCTACACTCGAATCACCGTTCGAATGCAAAGCATGGTGTCGGCATCCGCGCGACCGCGCGGACGCCGACGGCCCCTGGAGACTGGAGACATCACATGGCATTGCCCGCTGTCCTGCAGAACCTGACGCTGCCCGTCATCGCGTCGCCGATGTTCATCGTCAGCTACCCCGAACTCGTGCTCGCGCAATGCAAGGCGGGCATCGTCGGTTCGTTTCCCGCGCTCAATGCGCGTCCGGCCGAACTGCTCGACGAGTGGCTCACGCAGATCCAGTCGGAGCTGGCCGACCACAAGGCGAAGCACCCCGACGCGGTGATCGGCCCGATCGCGGTCAACCAGATCGTCCACCAGTCGAATGCGCGGCTCGAGCACGACGTGCGCGTGTGCGTCGAGCACAAGGTGCCGATCTTCATCACGAGCCTGCGCGCGCCGGCGCGCGAGATCGTCGACGCGGTGCACAGCTACGGCGGCATCGTGCTGCATGACGTGATCAACCTGCGCCACGCGCAGAAGGCGCTCGAAGCCGGCGTCGACGGGCTGATCCTCGTCGCGGCCGGCGCCGGCGGCCACGCAGGCACGACGTCGCCGTTCGCGCTGGTCGGCGAAGTGCGCAAGATCTTCGACGGCCCGATCGTGCTGTCCGGCTCGATCGCGAACGGCGGCTCGATTCTCGCCGCGCAGGCGATGGGCGCCGACTTCGCGTACATGGGCACGCGCTTCATCGCGACGCAGGAAGCGCACGCGATCGACGACTACAAGCACGCGATCGTGAACGCGAAATCGTCGGACATCATCTACACGAACCTCTTCACCGGCGTGCACGGCAACTACATTCGCGAGAGCATCGAGAAGGCCGGCCTCGATCCCGACGCGCTGCCGGAATCGGACAAGACGAAGATGAATTTCGGCAGCGACAAGACCAAGGCGTGGAAGGACATCTGGGGTGCCGGCCAGGGCGTCGGCCTGATGGACGACCTGCCGAGCGTGGCCGCGCTCGTCGAGCGGCTGAAGCGCGAATACGACGACGCGAAGGCGCGGCTCGGCATCCCGCGCTGACGGAAGCGGTGGCCGTGGCGGCCGCCGTCGGCGCTCGAATCGTCGCACCAAACAAAAAGCGCGAACCGCAGCGGTTCGCGCTTTTTGTTGCCCCGCCGCAGCGGAATCCGCAGTTCAGACCGCGCGCTTCATCCGCGTGATCGGCAGCACGCGCAGGCGCGATTCGATCGACGGGCACAGCGACTGCCCTTCGAAACGCGCCGCGAGGAAGTCGACGAACGAACGCACTTTCGCGGACACGTGACGGCGGCTCGCGTACACCGCATAGATCGGCGCTTCGTGCGGCGGCACCGAATCGAGCAGCACCGGCACGAGCCGGCCCGACTCGATGTCGTCGCCGACCACCTCGGTGCCGAGCAGCGCGATGCCCGCGCCGGCGAGCACGGCCGCACGCAGCCCTTCGAGATGGTTCACGATCAGGTTGCCGTTCAGGTTCACGCGCGACGCAGCGGCCGCGTCGATCATCAGCGAATCGAGCATCGTCGAGTTCGAATCGCGCCGCAGGTAGTTGTGGTGCGCGAGATCGGCGATCGTCTGCGGCGTGCCGCGTTTCTCGAGATACTCGGGCGACGCGACCAGCAGGATGTGCGCGGTCGCGATCTGCCGCGCGACCAGCGACGACGATTTCAATCCGTTCGGCGCCGCGCGTACCGCGACGTCGTAGCCTTCCTCGATCAGGTCGACCACGCGATCGGACAGCGTCATGTCGACGGTCACGTCCGGGAAGCGGCCCGCGTAATCGGTGACGGCCTGCATCACGTGCCGCAGCCCGAACGCGGACAGCGACGTCACGCGCAGCCTGCCCTGCGGCACCACGCTCGCGGCGCCGACGGCCTGCCCGGCTTCGTCGAGTTCGGACAGCGCCTGCACGAGGCGCTCATAGTATTCGCGTCCCGCCTCGGTAGGCGCAACGCGTCGTGTCGTGCGATGCAGCAGCCGCGCGCCGAGCTGCTGCTCGAGATGCATCACGTGCTTGCTCGCCATCGCAGCCGACATCTGCATGCGTTCGGCCGCGCCGACGAAGCTGCCCACTTCGACGACGTAGCGAAACACATTCATGCTGACGAGGGTATCCATCGAACTAGCTCGTAATGACGGGGGAATGGTCCAATTACGAGATAGGGTAACAAAGGCGAGGAAACAGAAAGGTCAAGAAAGGCAAAACGGCGCCGCGAGTGGCGGCGCCGTTTCTGGCGAGAAAACATGCAGCCGGGACGCGCGTTTTTACGCGCGCGGCCGGCGCACCGATCGCGCGTGCGCGTCAGAACTTCGCGCGAATGCCTGCGCCGAACGTGTTGCCCGACGACAGGCCGCTGATCTTGTCGTTCATGTAGGCCGCGTAGACGTCCGTGCGCTTGGACAGCGGATAGTCATAGCCGACGGCCCAGGTCTGGCGCGTCTGGTCGAGGCCGCCCGCATCGCGCGAGTACGCGTACGACGCCATCGCGTTGCCCACGCCGAGCGGCACCGACACGCCGCCTTGAGCCGTGTTCACGTGCCAGCTTCCCGCGACCTGGTCGTTCTTCGTGTACATGTACTGGCCGAACAGCTTCACGACCTTCAGGTCGTAGGTGGCGCCGACCAGCGCGATGCCCTGGCTCTTCATGCCGGCGACGAGCGCGCTCAGATCCTGCGGGCCGTTGTTGAAGTTCACGTACTGATACGTGGCAGTCGCCGCGAACGGGCCGTTCGCGTAGTTGAACTGCGCACTCCACTTCTTCGAACGGTTGTCGCCGGCCTGGTTGCCGAGCGCGTACATCGCACCGAAGTTCAGGCCACCGAACGAAGGCGACGTGTACGACAGCGCGTTGTTCCAGCCCGAATCGCCGACCGCGCCCTGGTCGCTCGGATAGGTCGGGAACGTGCCGAGGCCGAGGAACACGTGGTACACCATCGGCGAGAAGGTGTACGAGTCGTAGAACGGGTTGAACAGGATCGTCGACAGGAACAGGTGCGTCGTCAGGCGGCCTGCCGTCACCGTGCCGTACGGCGAGCTGACGCCGACGTACGCATTGCGCGCGAAGAACGTGTCGCCCTGGAAGCGGCCGTACTGGCCGTTCTGCGCGCGGAAGAAGCTTTCCAGCGTGAAGATCGCCTTGTAGCCGTTGCCGAGATCCTCGGCGCCGTGCAGGCCCCAGTACGACGTCGACATGCCGCCGCCCGACACGTTCCATGCGCGATTGCCGCCCGGGAACTTGGTGGCGCCGACCCATTCGTCGACCTGACCATAGAGCGACACGCTCGACTGTGCATGGACGGGCGCAGTGGCCGCCACGCAGGCGGCCGCGGCGATCAGCTTGACGGACGTGCGCGACGCACGGCGAGCAAATGCTTTCATGGGATCTCCAGGTTTTGTCGGATAGTCGATAAGTGGCGCGAGCGTTGTTTTATGGAGCCGAGTGCTTGCGTCTTGTGGGGCGCAGCCATCTTTACGGATCATTCGTCCGGTCAAAATTGCGCACACTTATTGCGGGTATAGCGGCAGCATTAACTTCGCGGGGTCGATACATGGCCGGATGCGCGGCGGCGGCCCGGCACAAACGCGATCGCGCGGCGGGGCGGCGGCGTGGCGTGCACGTACCGGGCGCGAAAGATAGCGCAATGCGGCGGGAAAATCAGCGGAAATCTACGCGCGACTGTGGCGAATTCGCATCAGCCGGCAGGGGGACGAGCGCCGGGGCGCTCAGTTTCGGTAGAACGGGGAGAAAAACGGCGAGTGCGCAGGCTCTTCCTGCGAGCGGGGCGGCGGCATCGGACGGCCGCCGCGCTCCTCGTTGTAGCGCGCGACGTCGGCGCGGATCGAGCCCGCACGCAGCGGCACGTTGCCGCCGCCCGGCGGGCGCGGCATCTGGCGCACCTCGGCGCTGATCGGACGATACGGGCTTTGCGCGGCGTAATGGCCGTACGACGGCGTCGGCCGCAGCCCCCAGCGGGAGCCGTAGCTGCTCACGCCGCCGGGCCGCATGCCGCCGGGAGGCGGAACGCGGCGCCAGACCGGCACACCGCCGGGCCCGCCGCCATTCGGCTGACCGTACGCGCGCATGTCGCCGCCACCGAAGCCGTGGCCGCCGAACCCATGACCACCGCCGTGGGGCGGCTGGGCGAGCGCGAGCGGCACCAGCAACGCGCCGAGCACGCCTGCCGCCCATCGTCCGATCTTCCGTTTCACCCGTTCCGTCATCGTTCAGTGCCTGTCCACGCCCGCCGCCGGCTCCTTTCGGCCGACCCAAGGCTTTCAGCAGTAATTTATGAGCGGTCCGAAACGGTGTCGAGCCAAAAAGTGTTATGTCGCGGGCATCGGTGTAACACCATGTTACTGCTAGGTTTTTTCACTTCCGGGCGCGATCGCGACAGAACATTCTTCTGCCGCATTGCGCGTCGCCGGGCCGGTGCGACGACCACCGTTTCATGCAATCGATTCATCAATCGATTCGCACAATGAATTTGTGTGGTGAATCGTCAACCGGGACAATGGCGCCATCCGCGCGCGCGACGCGCGCCTCCGTCGTTTCCGAATCGAGTTCCCGATGGCCCGTCCCCGTTTTCTTCCCGACAACTTCACGCTCGCGCTCGTCGGCACCGTCGTGCTCGCGAGCCTCCTGCCCTGCCGCGGCCCGGCCGCCCACGCGTTCAACTGGGCGACCAACATCGCCGTCGGCTTGCTGTTCTTCCTGCACGGCGCGAAGCTGTCGCGCGAAGCCGTCGTCGCGGGCGCGACCCACTGGCGACTGCACGCGGTCGTGCTGCTGAGCACGTTCGCGCTGTTCCCGCTGCTCGGCCTCGCGCTGAAACCCGTGCTGCAGCCGCTCGTCACGCCGACGCTGTATGCGGGCGTGCTGTTCCTGTGCACGCTGCCGTCGACGGTCCAGTCGTCGATCGCGTTCACGTCGATCGCGAAGGGCAACGTGCCGGCCGCCGTGTGCGCGGCATCCGCGTCGAGCCTGCTCGGGATCTTCGTCACGCCGGCGCTCGTGGGGCTGATGATCACGTCGCAGTCGGCCGGCGCCGCGTCGCCGTGGAGCACGGTCGGCAGCATCGTGATGCAGCTGCTCGTGCCGTTCATCGCCGGCCAGTTGCTGCGCCCCGTGATCGGCGGCTGGATCGACCGCAACCGCGGCGTGCTGCGCTTCGTCGACCAGGGCTCCATCCTGCTGGTCGTCTACGTCGCGTTCAGCGAAGCCGTCAACGAAGGCCTGTGGCACCAGATCCCGCCGCGCGCGCTCGGCGGCCTGCTCGTCGTCAACCTCGTACTGCTCGCGATCGCGCTGCTGCTGACCGCGTTCGTCAGCAAGCGGCTCGGCTTCAACCGCGCCGACCAGATCACGATCATCTTCTGCGGATCGAAGAAGAGCCTCGCGGCCGGCGTCCCGATGGCGAAGGTGATCTTCTCGGCGAACGCGGTCGGCGCGGTCGTGCTGCCGCTGATGCTGTTCCACCAGATCCAGCTGATGGCGTGCGCGGCGCTCGCGCAGCGATGGGGCGCGCGCGACACGAGCGGCGAGCACGACGAGGGCGACGCGACGTCCGCGCCCGGCGCGCTGAGCGCGGGCAAGCGCTGACGCGCCGAGGGGATGACGGCCCCCGGAAGGCGGCCTTCCGCCGCGCCCTCCCATCCACCTTCCGGACGCACGTCGATGCACGTCCGGCGCGACGCACCAGTCGCGTGCATCGTGTCACGAAATCTTCATTCAATTCCCTGCGCGCGGCGCCGTTAAGCCGGACGTCCCGTCGATTCGGCTGCCCTCGCCCATGCCCGCGCTCCACACCGACTCCGCTGCCGCCAGCACCACGCGCCTGATCGCGGAGCGCGCGCTCGCGGCCGTTTTCCAGCCGATCGTCGACCTCGCGTCGGGCACGGTCGTCGGTTACGAAGGGCTGATCCGCGGCCCGCGCGGCACGGACCTCGAACCGCCGGCCGCGCTGTTCGCGCAGGCCGCGCGCGAAGGCAAGACCATCGCGCTCGAGCAAGCCGCCGCGCTCACCTGCCTCGACGCATTCGCGGCGCTCGGCTGCGACGGCAAGCTGTTCCTCAATTTCAGCGCGGGGACGATCCTCACGCTCGCCGGCGAACGCGAGCGCGCACGCCAGTTCCTCGGCCGCGCCCGGATCGGCGCCGAGCGCATCGTGATCGAGCTCACCGAGCAGAACGCGATTCCCGATGTCGCACACATCGGGCCGGCGGTCGCGTCGCTGCGCGACGCTGGCATCCAGTTCGCGCTCGACGACTACGGCACCGCGAACGCGAGCATGAACCTGTGGCTGCGCCTGCATCCGGACGTCGTGAAGATCGACCGCTTCTTCATCCACGACATCGCGCGCGACCCGCTCAAGTTCGAGGCCGTGAAGGCGATGCAGCACTTCGCGCAAGCGAGCGGCGCGCAGCTGATCGCGGAAGGCATCGAGAACGAATGCGACCTGATCGTCGTGCGCGACATGGGCATCTGCTGCGTGCAGGGCTTCCTGCTCGGCCGGCCGAACGCGCAGCCGTCGCGCGTCGTCGCGCCGGCCGCGCGCGACGCGATCCGCGCGCCGCACATCGCGGTGTTTCCGGGCGCGACGCGCTCGGTGCGGCCGGCCGGCACGATCGCCGGGAAGATGCTGGTTCCCGCGCCGGCCCTGCCGCGCGACGCGACCAGCAACGACGTGCTCGACCTGTTCAACCGGATGCCCGACCTGCACGCGGTCGCGCTGGTCGAACGCGGACGGCCCGTCGCGCTCGTGAATCGCCGCGGCTTCATCGACCGCTTCGCGCTGCCGTATCACCGCGAAGTGTTCGGGAAGAAGCCGTGCCTGCAGTTCGCGAACGACGCGCCGCTGATGATCGACAACGCGACGACGTTCGAGCAGCTCGCGACGCTGCTCGCGAGCCACGACCAGCGCTATCTCGCGGACGGCTTCGTGATTACCGAGCACGGCCGCTACGTCGGGCTCGGCACCGGCGAGAGCCTGGTGCGCACGGTGACCGAGATGCGCATCGAGGCCGCGCGCTACGCGAATCCGCTGACCTTCCTGCCCGGCAACATCCCGATCAGCGCGCACATCGACCGCCTGCTCCAGCGCGACGCCGGCTTTCATGCGTGCTACGTCGACCTGAACCAGTTCAAGCCGTTCAACGACCAGTACGGCTACTGGCAGGGCGACGAGGTGCTGAAGTTCGCCGCGACGGTGCTGGCCGGCGTGTGCGACCCGCAGCGCGACTTTCTCGGCCACGTCGGCGGCGACGATTTCCTCGTGCTGTTCCAGCGCGACGACTGGCGCGAGCGCGCCGCCGACGCGATCGCGCGCTTCAACGACGGCGCGCGGCTCTTCTACACGCAGGCCGACCGGCAGGCGGGCGGGTTGCGCGGCGAAGACCGCCACGGCAACCCGGCGTTCTTCGGCTTCGTGACGATGGCGATCGGCGCGGTCGGCGTGCCGGCCGGCGCGCACGGCGCGAAACGGTACGGCAGCGACGAGATCGCGTCGGTCGCGGCACTCGCGAAGCGGCGCGCGAAACAGCAGCCGGACGGGCTGGCGGTCGTCGATCTCGACGCGGGGCGCGCCGCGCTGCGCCATCGCGGCGAGCCGCCGGCCGTGGCGGCGGGCTGAACCGCACGCGGCCGGCGTTCGCATGGACACGGCCGCGCGCCATGCCATGGCGACGGATGCCCGCTCGCCGCGCGCCGCCAGGATCGTTGCGCACCGCACCGGCTTCAGGCCTGCCCGCGCACGCCCGGACGAGCGATGCACGCTCGCATCCAGTCCACCTGCCGCCCGCGACGCGCGCCGCCCGGCCCCACACGTCCACCTTGCCTTTTTCGTGTTTTGTTTAGTATTTTTAGTAACGGCGTTTTCGCAGATTAGCGCGTAAAAAGCCACTATTCGCGGGTATTCCCCGGTTATCCGGCCCGAATTCCGCGATTCGTTTTACTATACAATCGCTTTCACCCTAAACAAACCGGACCCCGAACCAACGATGGGTACGACCATTCGCGATGTGGCGCGGGCGGCAGAGGTCTCGATCGGCACCGTCTCCCGCGCGCTGAAGAACCAGCCCGGCCTGTCCGAAGCCACGCGTGCGCGCATCGTCGGGATCGCGCAGCAGCTCGGCTACGATCCCGCCCAGTTGCGGCCGCGCATCCGCCGGCTCACCTTCCTGCTGCACCGCCAGCACAACCGCTTTCCCGCCAGCCCGTTCTTCTCGCACGTGCTGCACGGCGTCGAGGACGCGTGCCGCGAGCGCGGCATCGTGCCGACGCTGCTGACGGTCGGCCCGAACGACGACGTGCTGCGCCAGATGCGCCCGCACGCGCCCGACGCGATCGCGGTCGCCGGCTTCATCGAGCCCGAGACGATCGAGGCGCTCGCCGCGACCGGCCGGCCGCTCGTGCTGATCGACCTGTGGGCGCCCGGATTGCGCTCGGTCAACATCGACAACGCGACGGGCGCCGCGCTCGCGATGCGCCACCTGCTCGCCACCGGCCGTTCGCGGATCGCGTTCATCGGCGGCTCGCCCGCGCACTACAGCATCGCGCAGCGTGCGATCGGCTACCGGCGCGCGTTCTTCGAAGCCGGGCGGCTGTTCGATCCCGCGTACGAGGTGACGATCGATGCGGGGCTCGACCCCGACACGGGCGCCGCGCGAGCGATGGAGCAACTGCTCGACGCACCGGGCCCGCGCCCCGACGCCGTGTTCGCCTACAACGATGCGGCCGCGCTCGCCGCACAGCGCGTGTGCATCGCGCGCGGCCTGCGGATTCCGGACGACATCGCGATCGTCGGCTTCGACAACATCCCGGCCGCCGCGCACGCGAGCCCGCCGCTTACGACGCTGTCGGTCGACAAGGAAGCGCTCGGCCGCCGCGGCGTCGAGCTGCTGCTCGCCGACTCGCCCGAGCGCACCGAAATCTCCCTGCCCGTCGAGCTGATCGTGCGGGCCAGCAGCCAGCCCGCCGCCTCGCCGGCACTCGACACTGCCACCGTCACCGAATCATGAACATGCCCCCGGTCCAACCCCACCCGGCCGCGCCGGCCGCCCACACGCCAGCCGCACCGTTCGTCGCGAGCTTCCGCGATCCGGCGTTCCTGCTGTCGCACATCGAGGACACGCTGCGCTTCTACGCGACCAACGCGTTCGACCCGACGGGCGGCTTCTATCATTACTTTCGCGACGACGGCAGCATCTACAACCGCACGTCGCGCCACCTCGTCAGCAGCTGCCGGTTCGTCTTCAACTACGCGATGGCGTACCGGCATTTCGGCGACCCGCGCCACCTGGAATACGCGCGCCACGGGCTGCGCTTCCTGCGCGATGCGCACTGGGACGACGCACTGCAGGGCTACGACTGGGAGCTCGACTGGCGCGACGGCGCGAAGCGCGAGACGCTCGACGGCACGCGCCACTGCTACGGCCTCGCGTTCGTGCTGCTCGCGGCCGCGCACGCGACGATGGCCGGCATCGACGAGGCACGCCCGCTGATCGCCGCGACCTACGAACTGGCCGAGCACCGCTTCTGGGATGCGGCCGCGGGCCTGTACGCGGACGATTCGACGCCGAACTGGATCGTGTCGTCGTACCGCGGCCAGAACGCGAACATGCACATGACGGAGGCGCTGCTCGCCGCGTACGAGGCGACCGGCCACCTCACGTACCTCGATCGCGCGGAGAAGGTCGCGTCCCACATCACGCAGCGCCAGGCCGCGCTGTCGGGCGGGCTCGTGTGGGAGCACTACCATGCAGACTGGTCGGTCGACTGGGACTACAACAAGGAAGACAGCTCGAACATCTTCCGTCCGTGGGGCTTCCAGCCCGGCCACCAGACCGAATGGGCGAAGCTGCTGCTGATCCTCGAACGGCACCGCCCGCTCGACTGGCTCGTGCCGCGCGCGGCCGAGCTGTTCGATGCAGCGCTCACGCACGCGTGGGACGCCGATCACGGCGGCCTGTGCTACGGCTTCGGCCCCGACTTCACGATCTGCGACCACAACAAGTACTTCTGGGTGCAGGCCGAAACCTTCGCGGCGGCCGCGATGCTCGGCGCGCGCACGGGCAGCGAACGCTTCTGGGACTGGTACGACGAGATCTGGCGCTACAGCTGGGCCCATTTCGTCGATCACCGCTACGGCGCGTGGTATCGGATCCTCACCTGCGACAACCGCAAGTACAGCGACGAGAAGAGCCCGGCCGGCAAGACCGACTATCACACGATGGGCGCCTGCTACGACGTGCTCGCGACCCTCGCGCGCATGCAACGCAGCGAGCCGACGCAATGAGCGGCGGCACGTTTCCGGCTTTCGTGTCGGCGGGCGACATCCTGACCGACATGGTGCGGGCGGGCGATGCGCAGTGGACCTCGGTGCCGGGCGGCGCCGGCTGGAACGTCGCGCGCGCGGTGGCGCGGCTCGGCGTGCCGAGCGCGCTCGCCGGTTCGATCGGCGAAGACTGCTTCTCCGACGAACTGTGGCACACGAGCGAAGCGGCCGGGCTCGACCTGCGCTTCCTGCAGCGCGTCGCGCGGCCGCCGCTGCTCGCGATCGTCCACGAGACGCGCCCGCCCGCGTACTTCTTCATCGGCGATGCGAGTGCCGATCTCGCGTTCGATCCCGCGCTACTGCCGGCCGGCTGGACCGAGCACGTGCAATGGGCGCATTTCGGCTGCATCAGCCTCGTGCGCGAACCGCTCGCGGGCACGCTGGCCGCGCTCGCGGCCGAGCTGCACGCGCGCGGCGTGAAGATCAGCTTCGACCCGAACGTGCGGAACCTGATGACAGCCGCGTACCGGCCGACGCTGGAGAAGATGGCCGCGCTCGCCGACCTGATCAAGGTGTCCGACGAAGACCTGCGGCACCTGTTCGGCGGCGACGGCCCCGACGCGATCGCGGCGGTGCGCGCGCTGAACCCGCAGGCGGCCGTGCTCGTCACGCGCGGCGCGCAGGCGGCGACGCTCTACGCGGACGGCGACGTGCACGAGGCCAGCCCGCCGCGCGTCGAGGTGGCCGACACCGTCGGCGCGGGCGACGCGTCGATCGGCGGCATGCTGTTCAGCCTGATGGCCGCGCCGCAGCGCGCCTGGCGCGAGCATCTCGTATTCGCGCTGGCGGCCGGCGCCGCCGCGTGCCGGCATACGGGCGCGCACGCGCCGACGCTCGACGAGGTCGTCGCGCTGATCGAACGCTGATGGAAAGACGGTGGCCGGGCACTGTTCGGTCACCGATAAGCGACGCTGTACATGTTGCGCCGCAGTGCTACGATGAAGTGTCCTTTTGCGGGAGAGCACGATGGACACCAACACGTTCACGAAAGGCATCTACACGGCCAAGGCGCATACCCAGCATGCGGGCAACGGGCAGTTCCAGGGTTACGTGATCCTCGCGCGCGACGACGGCGACGACACCGAGAACACGCGTTACGACGTCCACTCGACGAGCCCCAGCGAGGAAGAAGCGTTCGACGAGGCAAAGGCGCTCGCGCACCGGATCCTCGGCGAGATCGAGCTGTAACCCCCTCCTTCCGGCGCGGCTCAGAGCAGCCGCGCCACCATCGACAGCAGCATCGTCAGCACCAGCGTCGACATGAACGGGAACGGGTAGCGCCGCCCGCCGAGTGTCAGCGTGACGTCGCCCGGCATCCGCCCGATGCCGAGCTTGCCGAGCCACGGCCAGCAGCGCGTCAGGATCATCACCGCGATGAACGTCGTCAATAGCCAGCGCAGCATGCTAGGGCCTGTCAGAGTGCGTGCGAGCGGTCGCCGCGCGCGAACGCCTCGAGCGTGCCGTCGATGCCGCGCGAGAACGCGATCACCTTGAACAGCTCGCCCATCTCGGCTTCCGAGATCAGCTTCTGCACCGCGTTCGCGGCCGGCAGGAACGCGTGGATGTCGGACGGGTCGATCGCGGCCAGCGCGTCGGTGATGCCCGCGTTCAGCAGGAAGCGCGCCTGCGACGTGTAGCCGAGCAGGTCCGTGCCGGTGGCGACGGCCGCATCGTAGATGCCGGTGAATTCGACGTGCGCGGTGATGTCCTGCAGCCCCGGGTACAGGAACGGGTCATCGTGCGCGTGGTGGCGGTAGTGGCACATCAGCGTGCCGCGGTCGCGCTGCGGATGGTAGTACTCGTGCGCCGGAAAGCCGTAGTCGACCAGCAGCACCGCGCCGCGCGCGAGCATCGTGCAGACGGTGCGCGTGAACGCCAGCGCGGCCTCGTGCGTCTCGGTCACGTAGCCGTCGCCGACGTCGAGCCCCGCGAGCACCGGCGGCAGGCCGGCTGCATCGGCGGGCCGGTCGTCGAACACGAACGCCTGCTGCGCGTCGAGCGCGACGCCGCGCTCGTGCCACGCGCCACCCGCTTTCGCGAACAGCCGCACCGGCATCGCGTCGAGCACCTCGTTGCCGACCACGACGCCTTCGAACCGCTCGGGCAGCGCGTCGAGCCAGCGCACCTTCGCGGCGAGCGCCGGCGCGGCGGCCGCGATCGTGTCGCGCTGCCGCTCGCGCAGCTCGCCGGACAGGTCGACGATCAGGTATTCGTCGAGTTCGACGCCCTGCGCGTCGAGCGCGGCGAGCAACCCGGCCGCGAGCTTGCCCGTGCCGGCGCCGAATTCCATCACGCGGCGCGTATCGCTCGCCGCAAGCGCTTGCGCGACCGGTTGCGCGAGCGTCTGCGCGAACAGCGGCGACAGCTCGGGCGCGGTGACGAAGTCGCTGCCGTCGTCGGCGCGGCGCCCGAACTTGCGCGCGCCGCCGCTGTAATAGCCGAGGCCCGGCGCATACAGCGCGCGCTCCATGAAGCGGTCGAACGGCAGCCAGCCGCCGGCCGCCGCGATCTCGTCGCGCAATTGCGCGGCAAGGGTTTCGGACTGCGCGAGCGCGTCAGGGCCGGGAGCAGGTAAACTAGCGGGTTCGTGAGCTTTCGGGTTCATCCCGGCATTGTAAATGACCGTTTCAGCCGATACGTCGACCCCGCGCGTGGTGCTCGTCACGGGCGCCCTGGGCAGCGCAGCCGACGCCGCGTCGATCGGCCGTGCGCTCGCGACCGGTTTCGCCCGCCGCGGCTGGGACGTCGCGCTGCAGCGCAGCCCCGGCGCGCCGCGCGCGGCCGCCGATGCGCTCGTCGCCGAAGTCGCGGCGCGCGGCCGCCGCGCGGCCGTGCTCGACGCCGATCTGGCCCTGGAAGCCGATGCGGCCGCGCTCGTCGCCGCGTGCGGCGAAGCGCTCGGCCGGCCGGCGTGCGCGGTGTTCGTCAGCGCCAGCGCGGGCGCCGACGACGCGCACACGGTGGACGGCGCGTCGCTCGCCGGCGCACTCGCGCGCAACGTGACGGCGCCGCTCGCGCTGGCCCGCGCGCTCGCCGATGCCACACCCGACGCCGCGCGCGAGCATGAAGCACTGCGCGCGTGTGCGATCCACGTGCTGGATCAGGCCCTGTTTCACCCGGCACCGGCGCAACTGTCGCATGCGCTGATGCAGGCCGCGCTGAACCGCGCGACGTCGGCGCTGGCGCTCGCGCTCGCGCCGAAGGTGCGCGTCGCGGCGCTCGTGCGCGGCCACGCGCCGCACGCGGACGACATCGCGGCGGCCGCCTGCTATCTCGCGAGCGCGCCCGGCGTGACGGGCGCGACGCTGACCGTCGACGGCGGCGAGCACCTGGTGCCGCCCGCCGCCGGCCCGAATGAATGAACTGCGCGGAAACGCGCGGCCTGACTGCCGCCGCCCGCGCCGCTTTGCGTGCGTGCACGCCAATTTGACTGGGACGACCATGTTTTCCGCTCTCCTGCACCCCCGCCTCGCGGATTGCCGCAGGCTCTACCTGCGCGACTACGAGGTGCACATCAACATCGGGGCCTTCGAACACGAGAAGCGCGGCGAGCAGCGCGTCGTCATCAACGTCGACCTGTTCGTGCCGCTCGCGCTGTCCACCCCCGTCGACGACCGGTTGCATGAAGTCGTCGACTACGACCTGATGAAGCAGAGCGTCGCGCAATGCGTGGCGCGCGGCCACATCCACCTGCAGGAAACGCTGTGCGACGCGATCGCCGCACACCTGCTGGCGCACGATGCCGTGCGCGCGGTACGCGTCTGTACCGAGAAACCGGACGCCTATCCGGACTGCGACGCCGTCGGCGTCGAAGTCTTTCGCATCAAGGACGAGGAGCGCGCATGAACGCCCCCCACATGAATGACACGGCGGCCGATGCCGCCACCCTCGACGACGCCGCCCCGGCCGGCCGCCCTGCGCTGACGCGCCGCGAGCAGAAGGAAGCGTACGAGAACAACAAGCTGTACAAGCGGATCGTGCGCCAGGTCGGCCAGGCGATCGGCGACTACAACATGATCGAGCAGGGCGACAAGGTGATGGTGTGCCTGTCGGGCGGCAAGGACAGCTACGCGATGCTCGACGTGCTGCTGCGCCTGCGCGAGCGCGCGCCGATCGACTTCGACATCGTCGCGGTGAACCTCGACCAGAAGCAGCCGGGCTTCCCGGAACACATCCTGCCGGAATACCTGAAGCAGGTTGGCGTGCCGTTCCACATCGAGAACCAGGACACCTACAGCATCGTCAAGCGGCTCGTGCCCGAAGGCAAGACGACCTGCTCGCTGTGCTCGCGGCTGCGCCGCGGGATCCTGTACCGCGTGGCCGGCGAACTCGGCGCGACCAAGATCGCGCTCGGCCACCATCGCGACGACATCGTGCAGACGCTGCTGCTGAACATGTTCTACGGCGGCAAGCTGAAGGGGATGCCGCCGAAGCTGCAGTCGGACGACGGCAAGAACATCGTGATCCGCCCGCTCGCGTACGTGAAGGAAACCGATCTCGAGAAATACGCGGAGCTGCGCGAATTCCCGATCATCCCTTGCAACCTGTGCGGCAGCCAGCCGAACCTGAAGCGCGCGGAAATGAAGGCGCTGATCCGCGAATGGGACAAGCGCTTCCCGGGCCGCGTCGACAACATGTTCAACGCGCTCGCGAAGGTCGTGCCGTCGCACCTGATGGACACGACGCTGTACCCGTTCCAGTCGCTGCGCGCAACGGGCGAGGCCGACCCGCAAGGCGACATCGCGTTCGACGAGGAGCCGTGCGCGTCGGGCGACGACTCGGCGGCGCCGGGCGCGTCCAAACCGATCTCGATCGTCCAGTTCGACGACCTGTAAGCAGGGACCGAACACCCGCCGAAACCGGGGCCGACGGCCTCGTTTCGGCGTTGTCGCCGCGCCGCGACAGGCCCGGAGCGACAAGGGCCGCATGCTAAAATGGACGGCTTCGAACTCCTCTGACAAGCTGGCGCCATGAATATCGTGATTTTGGCGGCAGGCACCGGCAAGCGCATGCGTTCCGCGCTGCCGAAAGTGCTTCACCCCCTGGCCGGCAGGCCGCTCCTCTCCCACGTCATCGACACCGCGCGCACGCTGCAGCCGTCCCGGCTCGTCGTCGTCGTCGGTCACGGCGCCGAGCAGGTCGAGGCCGCCGTCGCCGCGCCCGATGTCCAGTTCGCGTTGCAGGCCGAGCAGCTCGGCACCGGCCACGCGGTGCGCCAGGCACTGCCGCTTCTCGACCCCGCGCAACCGACGCTCGTGCTGTACGGCGACGTGCCGCTCACGCGCGCGTCGACGCTGCGGCGTCTCGTCGATGCCGCGCGCGAAGGCCGCTACGGGATCCTGACCGTCACGCTCGACGATCCGAGCGGCTACGGCCGCATCGTGCGCGACGCGTCCGGCTTCGTCACGCGCATCGTCGAGCAGAAGGACGCGTCGCCGGACGAGTTGAAGATCGCCGAAATCAACACGGGCATCATCGTCACGCCGACGGCCCAGCTGTCGATGTGGCTCGGCGCGCTGAAGAACGAGAACGCGCAGGGCGAGTACTACCTGACCGACGTCGTCGAACTCGCGATCGAGGCCGGCTTCGAGGTCGTCACGTCGCAGCCCGACGAGGAATGGGAAACGCTCGGCGTCAACAGCAAGGCGCAGCTCGCGGAGCTCGAGCGCATTCACCAGCGCAACGTCGCCGATGCGCTGCTCGTCGACGGCGTCACGCTCGCCGATCCGGCGCGCCTCGACGTGCGCGGCACGCTGCGCTGCGGCCGCGATGTGTCGATCGACGTGAACTGCGTGTTCGAAGGCAACGTGACGCTCGCCGACAACGTGACGATCGGCGCGAACTGCGTGATCCGCAACGCGTCGGTCGGCACCGGCACGCGTATCGACGCGTTCACGCACATCGACGGCGCCGAGCTCGGCGCGCACACCGTGATCGGCCCGTACGCGCGGCTGCGCCCGGGCGCGCAACTGGCTGACGAAGCGCACGTCGGCAACTTCGTCGAAGTGAAGAACGCGGTGATCGGCCATGGCTCGAAGGCGAACCACCTCACGTACATCGGCGACGCCGACATCGGCGCGCGCGTGAACATCGGCGCGGGCACGATCACCTGCAACTACGACGGTGCGAACAAGTTCCGCACCGTGATCGAGGACGACGTGTTCGTCGGCTCGGACACGCAGCTCGTCGCGCCCGTGCGCGTCGGCCGCGGCGTGACGATCGCCGCCGGCACGACGATCTGGAAGGACGTGGCCGACGGCGTGCTCGCCTTGAACGAGAAGACCCAGACCGCGAAGAGCGGCTACGTCCGCCCGGTCAAGAAGAAGAGCTGAACCTTTTGCGGGCGCCCCGGCGGCGCCCGCGTCGACTTACAGGATTGACCATTCATGTGCGGCATTGTCGGCGCAGTTGCGCAGCGTAATATCGTTCCGGTGCTGATCGAAGGATTGCGGCGCCTCGAATACCGTGGCTACGACTCGTGCGGCGTCGCCGTGCTCGAGCCCGGTGCACCGAAGCGCGCGCGCAGCGTCGCGCGCGTCGCCGATCTCGACACGCAGGTGCGCGAATCGCATCTCGAAGGCACGACGGGCGTCGCGCACACGCGCTGGGCCACGCACGGCGCGCCCGTCACGCACAACGCGCACCCGATCTTCTCGTCGAACGCGCTCGCGCTCGTCCACAACGGCATCATCGAGAACTTCGAGACGCTGCGCGACGCGCTGCGCGCGAAGGGCTACGAATTCGTGTCGCAGACCGACACCGAGGTGATCGCCCACCTCGTGCACAGCCTGTACCGCGGCAACCTGTTCGACGCGGTGCGCGAGGCCGTCGGCCAGCTGCACGGCGCGTATGCGATCGCCGTGATCCACAAGGACCAGCCGCATACCGTCGTCGGTGCGCGCCAGGGTTCGCCGCTCGTCGTCGGCCACGGCGACGGTGAGAACTTCCTCGCGTCCGACGCGCTCGCGCTCGCAGGCAGCACCGACCGCTTCACGTTCCTCGAGGAAGGCGACGTGTGCGAGCTGTCGCTCGACGGCGTGACGATCGTCGATCGCCACGGCGCCACGGTGCAGCGCGAGATCCGCGTCGTCAGCGCGTACGGCGGCGCGGTCGAGCTCGGGCCCTATCGCCACTTCATGCAGAAGGAAATCTTCGAGCAGCCGCGCGCGATCGGCGATACCGTGCCGCAGACGGAAGCGTTCGACGCCACGCTGTTCGGCGACGCCGCACCGGCTGCGTTCGCGGAGATCGACAGCCTGCTGATCCTCGCGTGCGGCACGAGCTACTACTCGGGCCTCACCGCGAAGTACTGGCTCGAATCGATCGCGAAGATCCCGACGCAGGTCGAGATCGCCAGCGAGTACCGCTACCGCGAATCGGTGCCGAACCCGCGCCAGCTCGTGCTCGTGATCTCGCAGTCGGGCGAGACGGCCGATACGCTCGCCGCGCTCAAGCATGCGCAGTCGCTCGGCCACACGCATACGCTCGCGGTCTGCAACGTCGCGACCAGCGCGATGGTGCGCCTGACCGAGATGCAGTTCCTGACGCATGCGGGCACCGAGATCGGCGTCGCGTCGACGAAGGCGTTCACGACGCAGCTCGTCGCGCTGTTCGTGCTGGCCGCGACGCTCGGCAAGCTGCGCGGGCACGTCGACGCCGCGCAGGAAGCCGAATTCCTGAAGCAGCTGCGCCACCTGCCGGCCGCGTTGAACAGCGTGCTCGCGCTCGAGCCGCAGATCATCGCGTGGTCGGAAGAATTCGCACGCAAGGAAAACGCGCTGTTCCTCGGCCGCGGGCTGCACTACCCGATCGCGCTCGAAGGCGCGCTGAAGCTGAAGGAAATCTCGTACATCCACGCCGAGGCCTATCCGGCCGGCGAACTGAAGCACGGGCCGCTCGCGCTCGTCACGGAAGCGATGCCGGTCGTCACGGTCGCGCCGAACGACACGCTGCTCGAGAAGCTGAAGTCGAACATGCAGGAAGTGCGTGCGCGCGGCGGCGAGCTGTACGTGTTCGCCGATGCCGATACGCAGATCGTCAACGACGACGGCCTGCACGTGATCCGGATGCCGGAACACTACGGGCAACTGTCGCCGATCCTGCACGTCGTGCCGCTGCAGCTGCTCGCGTATCACACCGCGTGCGCACGCGGCACCGACGTCGACAAGCCGCGGAACCTCGCGAAATCGGTGACGGTGGAGTAAGGCTGGACGACAGGGATGGCCTGCATCGGGCCGTCCCGACCGCGTCGCGGCACGAAGCAGGCCATTCGGCCAGGTCGAAATATGTACCACGTAGTGGTATATAATCCTGTGCTCGCTCGACCGGCTCGACATGTCTGCTTCCGTGCGACGCGTCTTCAAGACGAAGTGGTTTCACAAGGCAGCCGGGAAAGCGGGAATCGCCGATGGCGAGCTCTGCCGCGCGGTGCGGGAACTGGCCCGCGGCCAGGGCGTCGATCTCGGCGGCAACGTCTGGAAGAAGCGCCTCGACGGCAATCGGCAGCGCGGGATCGTGCTGGCAAGGTCGGGCACACGTGGATGTTCGTGTTCCTGTTCGCGAAATGCGACCGCGACAACATCGATGCACGCGAACTGCGCGCCTTCAGAAAGCTCGCCGCGGACGTAGGTCGACACACTGACAGCGACATCGCGACGCTGGTCGCACTGAAAGAGCTTGTGGAGATTTGCAATGGCCAAGAGTCGATTCAAGAGCGACGCGACGGAGGCGGTCCACAGCGCCGCGTCGGGGCTTTATCGCGCCAGTCTGATCGACAAGAAGACGATGCGGGAATACGACGATCTCTGCATCGAAGCCGCGCCGCAGTTCGATCCCGAAGCGATCGCCCGCATCCGCAAGTCCGTCAACGTCAGCCAGAGCGTATTCGCGCTGTACCTGAACACGACGACGTCGACGATCCGCCAATGGGAACAGGGCGACAAGCGGCCGAGCGGCATTGCCGCGCGCATGCTCCAGATCGTCGAGAAACACGGGCTCGAGGTGTTCTCCTGAGCCGGCTTCCCCGAATGCGCATGCACGGCCGACCGGACGCGGGCCGCAAGGAATATGACGGAGAGACAATGGTAAGACTGATTGGATGCGGTTTGCTGGCGCTGACGTTCGCGTCGACGGGCTGGGCCGCCGAGCATTACGTCGAGGTCTGGAACCCGCCCGAGGCGCGCCATCCGGCGGCCCGCACGCCGGACGCCCGTATGCCGGATGCCCGCACGCCGGCCGCACGCACGGGCGCCGATGCGCGCACCGGCAAGAGCGCGGAGAAGCACGCGAGCGTCACGCCGAAAGCCGCCGCGAAGCCGCACAAGCGCCGTGTCGCCCAGACCGTGAAAGCCGGTTCGCACCGCCCGGCCGCCACCGCGACCGACACGCCGGCCGCACCGCGCCCCGTCGCCCAGCCTGCGCCGGGCCGCCTCACGGTGATGCGCCCTGCCGGCTCCGACGAGACGCACGCGCTAAACTTCTCCAATATCCCGCGTCAATACACGCCGGACGGCAACGTGCTGCAGGTCGGCACGCAGGGCCGCGCTGCGGAGGTGACTCGATAATGGAAGCGCAGACCTACCACGGCTACCAGATCTGGGGCCACGCGATCCTGCAGCAGGACGAGATCATGCAGCCCGAGCGCTTCGCGGCGAGCGGCACGATCACGCAGAACAACCGGCTCGTCGAAGCGTCCGGCGTGCTCGGCGTGTTCGACACCGAAGACGATGCGCGCAATGCAGGGCTCGAATGGGCGCGCGCCTGGATCGACAACCACCGCTGATCCCGTCGCGCGCGCGGATCGCGCATCGCAAATGCAGAAAGGGGCGTCATCGACGCCCCTTTCCGTATTCAAACCCGGATATTCAGGCGGCGGCCCGTGGCGGCCTCACCGTCACCTGCGGCCGGCCGACGAGCCGGGCCAGCACGACGATCGCCACCAGCGTCGCCACGTATGCGGCAATCTGGATGCCCGCCGGACGCGCGGTATAGCCGATCAGCGTATGCAGTGCCTTGCCGACGATGCTCGATTCCTTGAGCAGCCACGACGTATCCCAGACCGCATCGCCCCACGACGGCACGAGCCCCGCAGCCAGCAGGAAGCCGACGCACTGGCTCGCCATTCCCGCCGCGAGCAGCACGATCAACGCGTTGGTGACGGAGAACAGACGCTTCAACGGAATCTGCAGCAGGCCCGCATACATCGCGTAGCCGAGCCCGGCGCCGCCGAGCACGCCCAGCAGCCCGCCGGCGATCATCTGCGGCGTCTGCCCCGGATCGCCCGCCGCGATCCCGTAGAGGAACAGCACGGCCTCGGAGCCCTCGCGCAGGACCGCGACACCGACCACGATGGCGAGGCCCGTCAGCGGCCGGCTGCCGGCCGCGACGGCCCGGCCGACCGCGCCCATGTGCTGCGCCATCTCGCGGCCGTGCCGGCTCATCCAGATGCAGTGCCATGCGAGCATCAGCGTCGCGACGAACATCACGCCCGCGTTGAAGACTTCCTGCCCCATGCCGGACGCCCACTGCGAGATCACGTCGGCAAACGCCGCGATCAGGCCTGCACCGATCACGCCGCCGGCCAGCCCGCCGCTCACCCACCAGCCGCGCCGCGGCACGCCCTTCGTGGCGGCCATCACGATCGAGACCACCAGCGCGGCCTCGAGCACTTCACGAAAGACGATCAGGGCAGTCGACAGCATGTCGGTATCCGCTTACTTGACGGTGAGGTGCGTCTTCGACTGCGCTTCGTGATACTCGTCGTGGAACTCGTAGGTTCCGGCCTTCAGCGGCCCGACCAGGATCTCGGCCGACTTGCCGGCCGGCACGACCTTCTCCGCCTTGAAGTCGTCGCTCTCGAATTCCGCGGGCGTCGCGTCGAGGTTCTTCACGACGAATTTCACCTTCTTGCCGGCAGGGATCGTCACGCCATCGGGAGAAAACTTGTGGTCCTTCAGGGTCAGGTTGACGACGTCGTCGGCAGCGAATGCGGACGTTGCCGATGCGCCCAGCAGGGCCAGCGCGAAGCCGAAAGCAAAACGATTCATGGTTGGGAACGGAGAATGGATCTTGAAGAGAATCGATACTAAGAGCGATTCGCATTTCCGTATCGAATGTCCTCGTTGCCGCCATGGAAATAGTGTTTCACATCGTTTCGCAGTCCGTTGTCCGGAAAGGCTTTTCCCGATGCATGGCGCTGCACGGCCACGGTCAATCGGGCCATACACCGACCGGCATGCGCGGCGCCGCCTCCATTCGTCAGACCACGGCCTGACGCGTCGTCGGCCAGGCGGTATCCTGCACGCAACGCTTGACCTTCCCACCATGGCAAACTTCATGCTGACGGTGTTCGTCAATCGACCACTCAGGAGAACACGATGGAATTCGAAGTCCAGGACATGACCTGCGGCGGCTGCGCCAATGCGATCACGCGTGCGGTGACGGCTGCCGATCCCGCCGCGAAGCTCGACATCGACGTCGCGGCGAAGATCGTCAAGGTCGAATCGGCGCAAGGCGCCCAGCGCGTGCAGTCGATCATCGAAGCCGCCGGCTTCCACCCCGCGTTGCGCACCGCCTGACGCACACCCGGGATGGCGGGCGCAGCGCCGAGCGGCGATGCGCCCGTGCATGCCAACGCGTCAGCGTAGCCGGATCAGCGTCGACTTCAGCTCGGTGTATTTCTCGAGCGCGTGCAGCGACTTGTCGCGGCCGTTGCCCGACTGCTTGTAGCCGCCGAACGGGAAGTTCATGTCGCCGCCCTCGTCGTAGCAGTTCACCCATACGGTCCCCGCACGCAAGCGGCGCGATACGTCGTGCGCGGTCGTCAGGTTCGACGTCCACACGGCCGCGGCCAGCCCGTATTCGGTATCGTTCGCGATCCGCACGGCCTCGTCGACATCGTCGAACACGATCACCGACAGCACGGGCCCGAAGATTTCCTCGCGCGCGATCTTCGCATCGGGTTTCACCTCGAACACCGTCGGCTCGACATAGAAGCCGCCCGTCTCCTGCTTCACGCGCGCCCCGCCCGTGACGAGCGTGCCTTCGCTGCGCCCCGCGTCGATATAAGCGAGCACGCGCTCGAGCTGGATGCCGTCGACGATCGCACCCATCGACACCGACGGATCGAGCGGATTGCCCGGCACATAGGCGCGCGCGGCCGCGACGAGCTTCTCGATGAAGGCGTCCTTGATGTCGCGATGCACGAGCAGCCGCGAACCGGCCGTACACATCTCGCCCATGTTGTAGAAGATCGCGCCGGCCGCCGTTTGCGCAGCACGGTCGAGATCGGGGCAATCGGGCAGCACGATGTTCGGCGACTTGCCGCCGAGCTCGAGCCACGCGCGCTTCAGGTTCGACTGCGCCGCATACTGCATGATCAGCTTGCCGACGACCGTCGAGCCCGTGAACGCGATGCAGTCCACGTCGCGATGCAGCGCGAGCAGCTTGCCCGGTTCGCCCGCGCCCGGCACGACGTTGAACACGCCGGCCGGGATGCCGGCTTCGAACGCGAGCTGCGCGACGCGGATCGCGGTCAGCGGCGATTTCTCCGACGGCTTCAGCACGACGCTGTTGCCGGCCGCGAGCGCGGGGCCGAATTTCCACGCGGCCATCAGGATCGGGAAGTTCCACGGCACGACGGCCGCCACCACGCCGACCGGCTCGCGCGTGACGAGCCCGACGAGGTGATGATCGGCCGGCGCAACCTCGCCGCCGACCTTGTCGATCGCTTCCGCGAACCATTCGACGCAGTACGCGGCGCCCGGCACGTCGACCGTCGTCGTGTCGCCGATCGGCTTGCCCGCGTCGAGCGTCTCGAGCAGCGACAGTTCGTCGAGATGCTCGCGCATCAGCGCGGCCCAGCGCAGCAGCACGGCCTTGCGTGCACGCGGGTTCAGGCCGGCCCATACGCCTGCGTCGAACGCGCGGCGGGCAGCCGCGACGGCCGCGTTCACGTCGGCTTCGCCGCAGTCGGCGACCTTCGCCAGCACGCGGCCGTCGATCGGGCTCACGCAGTCGAACGTCTTGCCGCCATGCGCGTCGCGCGACGCGCCGTCGATGAATGCGCGCCCTTCGATCTCGAGCGACGCCGCCTTGTCCTGCCAGTCAGCCAAAGTCAACTTGTTCATCAGGATGCCTCAGTTTTTTGGCATTCGCGATGCGGCACGCCGCTGCGCATGATGCGCAGCCAGCCAGCAGCGAATGCAGTGATGCGCGGTGGGAAGGTCAGAAGGTCGCCGGCGAATTGGCCGAGACGACCTCGCAGATCAGTTCCGCGCTGGGATTGCGAAAACGGTGCGGCAAACGGCTTTCGAAGTAGTAGCCGTCTCCGGGGTCGAGCAGCCACGTCGCGCCGTCGACGGTCAGCTCGAGCCGACCCGATACGACGACACCGCCCTCGTGCCCCGCGTGCACGAGCATCTCGGGCCCCGTGTCGGCGTGCGGCTGATAGATCTCGCGCAGGATGCACATGTTGCGATCCTTCACGCTCGCACCGACCAGGTGAAACGCGAGCGTGTCGTTGCCGAGGTTCGGCATCTCGTCACGACGCGACACGACCGAGCGCGACTCGACGAGCTCGAACGTGAAGAACTCCGCGAGACTCATCGGTATGCATTCGAGCAATTTCTTCAGCGAGCCGACCGACGGGCTCACGCGGCCCTGTTCGATCAGCGAGATCGTGCCGTTGGTCACGCCGGCGCGCTTCGCGAGTTCGCGCTGCGACAGGCCATGCTTGTTGCGCACGAAGCGCAGGCGCTCGGCGACTTCGGTGGACATCGATTCGGTTTCGGACACGATAAGTGCGATGGCAAAGTGAAACGACGCGGTGGACAGCCGTTGAATATTCTAATCACTTTATGCCGCATATCAGCGGGGAAAACCCTGAAAGGCGTTCGAAATAATGAACACCCCGCCGACCATTCCTTTTGCGAATCTTTTGTTCCCGTTGCTCGGGAAAGCCCTGATACAGGACCGTTAAAAAACATTTGACGCCGTTTTTGGCTCGTATATGCTGGCTCTCAGGTTGGCGTCATCAGACTTTAATGAGCAGCAAAAAAGCGTTATTGCAACGCAAAAATTGATGCTCATCAATGTAAATGATGTCGAACCGGCGCCTTGATTATTTTAAACGCCCAGTGCGTTGAAACGGTCGGGTGTTCAATACTTTCAACAAACCAGTCGAGTGTAATCGTGAGAGTCCGTGGCCCTCTGGTGAGGTGGGATCGAGGCGATGTGCGAAGTTTGCGCAGCGCCGTTCCCGCTTCCGACGGCAGTTGCGGCTGGCATAGTCCTCGCCTGCTTCACCTGTCGATCTACACCATCCTGTCCCGTCGTTCCGTTCGGCGCCACAACGCCGTTTCCGCACGCGCATTCGTCGCCGTCGATACCGACGAAGTGGCGTCGCTGCTGCCGTAGCGCCTCTCCTTTCTTTACGTCGTTCGTTTCGCCTGCTGATTCGCCAACCGCATGGTCCGTGCGGTGACGGAACGCGTTCGCGCATTCGTTGCCGCGTCGCGTGTCGCAATGAAACGAACGACGGCCTGATCGTCGCGCGCAGCGCGGATCGCCACGCCATCCCGTTGCGCCCATTCACCAGCGGCCTTGCGCTTTGCGCCAGGCTGCGGGGCTGTTGCACGCCTGCGTTTCGCGCCGTCCGGCGAGCTGCACGCAACAACCCTCCGGATAACTGATTGACGTCATGGAAAGGAAACCCCTCGTCGGCATCACTGCCGACCTCACGCAAATCGGCGCACACGCGTCGCACACGGTCGGCGACAAATACGTCGCCGCGATCGTCGACGGCGCGCACGCGTTCGCGATGGTGCTGCCCGCGCTCGGCGCGCGCCAGTCGGTCGACGACGTGCTCGCCACGGTCGACGGGCTGTTGTTTACCGGCAGCTACTCGAACGTCGAGCCGCACCTGTATGGCGGCGAACCGAGCGCACCCGGCACGAAACACGACCCGGCACGCGACGCGACGACGTTGCCGCTGCTGCGCGCCGCGATCGCCGCGGGCGTGCCGGTGCTCGCTGTCTGCCGCGGCTTCCAGGAGCTGAACGTCGTCTGTGGCGGCACGCTGCACCAGCGCGTGCATGAAGTGCCGGGCCTCGCCGATCACCGCGAAGACGACGACGCGCCGATGGACACGCAATACGGCCCCGCGCACGTCGTGCGCCTGACGCCCGGCGGCAAGCTGCACGCGCTCGCCGGCGGCCGCGACGAAGTGCACGTGAACTCGCTGCACAAGCAGGGCATCGCGCAGCTCGGCTCCGGCCTCGCCGTCGAAGCCGTCGCACCGGACGGCCTGATCGAGGCCGTCAGCGTCGTCGATGCACCGGCTTTCGCGCTCGCCGTGCAGTGGCACCCCGAATGGCGCCATGCGCAGGACCCGCTGTCGAGCGCGATCTTCCGCGCCTTCGGCGATGCCTGCCGCGCCCGCCGCACTGCCCGCACGCGCGCCATGGCCGCCGCCGCGCTCGCCTGAGCGCGCCGACCCAAACAAAACGAGAACAGACATGCAAGACATCGAAAGTTTTCTGAAACAGCACCGGATCACCGAAGTCGAGGCGATCATTCCCGACATGGCCGGTATCGCGCGCGGCAAGATCACGCCGCGCAACAAGTTCACGTCCGGCGAATCGATGCGCCTGCCGCAGGCCGTGATGGTGCAGACCGTCACCGGCGAGTATCCGGAAGACGGCTCGCTGACCGGTGTGACCGATCCCGACATGGTGTGCGTGCCCGACGAGTCGACGATCCGCCTGATCCCGTGGGCCGTCGACCCGACCGCGCAGGTGATCCACGACTGCGTGCACTTCGACGGATCGCCCGTTGAAATCTCGCCGCGCTACGTGCTGCGCCGCGTGCTCGAGCTGTACAAGGCCAAGGGCTGGAAACCCGTTGTCGCACCGGAGCTCGAGTTCTACCTGGTCGACATGAACAAGGACCCGGACCTGCCGCTGCGCCCGCCGGTCGGCCGCACGGGCCGCCCCGAAACGGGCCGCCAGTCGTATTCGATCGAGGCCGTCAACGAGTTCGATCCGCTGTTCGAGGACATCTACGAGTACTGCGAAGCACAGAACCTCGACATCGACACGCTGATCCACGAAGTCGGCGCCGCGCAGATGGAGATCAATTTCATGCACGGCGACGCGCTGTCGCTGGCCGACCAGGTGTTCCTGTTCAAGCGCACGGTGCGCGAGGCCGCGCTGCGTCACAACATGTACGCGACGTTCATGGCCAAGCCGATGGAAGACGAACCGGGTTCGGCGATGCACGTGCACCAGAGCATCGTCGACGAGGAAACGGGCCTGAACCTGTTCACGTCGCAGGAAACCGGCGGCGCGACGTCGATGTTCTACAACTACCTCGCGGGCCTGCAGAAGTACACGCCGGCGCTGATGCCGATCTTCGCGCCGTACATCAACTCGTACCGCCGCCTGTCGCGCTTCATGGCCGCGCCGATCAACGTGCAGTGGGGCTACGACAACCGCACGGTCGGCTTCCGCATCCCGCACTCGGGCCCGTCGGCACGCCGCATCGAGAACCGCATCCCGGGCGTCGACTGCAACCCGTACCTCGCGCTCGCCGCGACGCTCGCGGCCGGCTACCTCGGCATGACGCAGCGCCTGGAGCCGACCGAGCCGCTCGTCAGCGACGGCTACGACCTGCCGTACCAGCTGCCGCGCAACCTCGAGGAAGGGCTGACGCTGATGGCCGCGTGCGAACCGCTCGGCGAGATCCTCGGCCACAAGTTCCTGAAAGCGTATTTCGCGCTGAAGGAAACCGAATACGAAGCGTTCTTCCGCGTGATCAGCTCGTGGGAACGCCGCCATCTGCTGCTGCACGTCTGAGCGTGCGCACGACCGAATACGGAATCACGGAGGAAACATGACTTACCGCAACGAATCTGCCTGGATCCAGCCGGCCGCGCCGGCCGCCGCACCGCGCGCGGCACAGGCACGCTCGACCGCCGAATAC